>JAAYJB010000256.1 GCA_012523155.1 Synergistaceae bacterium
ACCGGAAGTATCTGTTTTGCAGAAAATCCTCACCACAACGCCCCTGATTTGTGCTATGTTTTTCCCGTTGCGAAAATTACCGATACCAGGGTGGTCAATAATGAATATCTGGACTTTTCTCGGAATACTTTTTCTGGCCCTCGGCTTTATCGGTGCCCTGCTGCCCATCATGCCCACAGTCCCCTTCGTTCTGCTTGCGGCAGCCTGCTTCGCCAAATCATCGCCGAAAATGCACCGGTGGATGCGGCAGCACCGAAAGTATGGGCCGACCATTCGGAACTGGGAGAGAGAACGCTGCGTCTCCCGGAAAATGAAGATATGGTCGATTCTCATGATGACCGTCGGAGGCGGTATATCCACCTGGCTCTTTGTTCCCCGCGGCTGGATGTCCCGGGTTGTCTTAGGGGTGTTTCTTCTCGGGGATATTGTGGTCATGATGCTCAGGGAATGCCCGCCGGAAAAAAAGGGCGGGCCGGGGGAGGATGAAAAGCAATGTTCCTGAAGAACTGCACAATTTCTGTGTTCGGGCTCGGCCTCATCGGGGGTTCTCTTGCGTGGAAACTTCGGAGGGACGGACTTGTACAGGATGTCGCAGGATGGAGCCGGAACCCCGAAACGGTCCGGCGGGCCATGGAGGCCGGCATGATCGGCAGAGGGTGTGTCTCGGCGGAGGAGTGCGCCGCCCTGGGAGATGTCCTTGTCCTGGCTGTTCCCATCCGTTCCATGGAGGAAGTGAGCCTGAAGATCCGTTCCGCTGCCCGCCCCGATGTCCGGGCTGTTTTTGACCTTGCGAGCACGAAAACAGACGTGGGTCGGAAACTTGCCCCGATCTGGGGACGCTGCTACGCAGGGTTCCACCCCATGGCGGGAAAGGAGCGGGGCGGCCTGGAGAACGCGGATCCTGATCTTTTCAGTGAAGCAGTCTGCGCCGTCGTTCCCTTCGAAACCACCGATCCTTCCGTGACCGCCCTTGCGGAAGAGCTCGCGGAAGCCCTCGGGGGAAGGGCTCTTCCCACAGACGCAGCCGTCCATGACGCCGCTGCGGGATGCGTCAGCCATTTGCCGGTTCTCCTGGCCGCATCGCTTGCCCTTCTCGCAGGAAGGGAGCTGGAGAAGAATCCCCTTGTCCCCCTGCTTGCCGCCGGAGGGTTCCGGGATACCACCCGGGTAGCGGGAGGTCCGCCGTGGCTCGGTGCCGACATGACGGTAACAAATGGGGAACAGGTGAAGCGCCTTGCCCGGGAATATAAAGCCATACTCGACGGGCTCCTCGGGGCGACGCCCGGGGAACTTGAAGCCCTTCTTGAACAGGCCTCCGCCGTTCGGGAGAGAATGTTTGCGGGGAAGAAACGGTGGGCCGGGGAAAAGAGATGAAAGCGGGGCCGGAAGAAATGTTCCGGCCCCGCAGCTGTTTATTTTCCCTTCGGGCGTTCGTATGACGTGGGGCCCTCGGGCCAGGACGTGGTCCTCAGCCACTCCTTCGGATAGCCGAGGGGCTGCCCGATTTTGCCGCCTTCGGTCAGGAGGCCGTCGTTGTATTTCACTATAAGGTGTTCAGTAAGCTCTTTCCATTTCTCAAGCGCCCCGGCAGTGTTTTTTTCGGCGAATTCGGTGAGATAGGCCCGGGCGGATGACGGGTCTGTGCTGTGCAGGTAGAGCGCTATACGCTCCACTGCATCTAGTGTGTTCAGGAATCCGGTTTCCAGCTGCTCCTGCAGGGATTCGATCTCCCTGTGCATGTAGCTGTACTTCAGGCCGGCGTAGTTGGCCAGGAAGTTGAAGGTCCACCAGGCGCTCTCACGGGAGAACTTCGTGGTGTCGCACACCTCCACGGAACGGGGCAGGCCGGTCACCCCGACGTGGAAGGGGAGGAAAAGGGTGTCAGCAGGCTTGTCGAGCCCCAGCCACATCCGCCCTCCTATGGGATCGGGCAGCCACCCCCGTGCCTGGTTCACGAAGACGTAGCCGCAGTAGGTCACTGAAAGAGGCCGTTCCCAGGCACCCCCCAGCTTCCGCTTCGGGTCGCCCACGTCTCCGGCACCGTCATAGGGACCGTAATATCGGTCCGGATATCCGAAGGGACCTGCGGCAGTCCCCTTCGTCAGATCGAACTCCGTTCCTTCGTAATGATCACGGTGCAGCCGCATCAGGTCACGGACGCCCAATTTCCTGTCGGGTTTCACCGAGAACGGGTAGTCCTTCGTGAATCCGTCCTTCACCCAGGGGGAGAAATCCTTCGACGGTGCGGCAAGGGAGAACACGCGCCACACTCTCCGGAGTGAGTAATAGGGGTGATTGTATTCACCAAGGCTCACTGTCTTCAGCCAGTCGAGCTTCCCGTCGGACGGCTTCCACCATCCGTGTTTTTCTGCAACGGAATGGAGATTTCCCGAGAACATTATATCGGGGTCGTCTGGGTCCAATTCCCGGATCCGGAACTGGTTGGCACCTACGAAAATCTCTCCGTCGGGGACCTTCTTTGCGGCCCACAGACCGCCTGTACCCTCCGGAGACGGCGCCATCTCGAAAACCCACGCTTCTTCCGAATCGGCCACCGGGAGGGTTTCCCCAGTGCCGTAGAGCCCGTATCGTTCAATGAGCTCTCCCATGAGTCGGATGGCTTCCCTTGCCGTCCGGCACCGCTCGAGTGCGATACGCGACAGTTCCGCCGAGTACATGATCCGTTTCCCCGGTTCCGGTTCGGGGGTGACCTTTGAACCATTGGTGCACTCTCCGAACATGAGCTGGTGTTCGTTCATGATGCCGTAGCTTCCGTCGAAATACGCGTAGGTCTCCCTCACCTGGGGGATCGTCCCCAGGGGGATCGATTTGGGCCCGGCAGTGTCGTAGCCCGGCCCTCTCTCCGAAGTGACGACCCTGGGATAGGAGAACGAATTGAACTGCGGGAATTCTCCCATTGCGGCGGCAGTACAGAAGACTTCCCTCACGGATCCGGGGACGTGCTTTCTCGCCGGAACGTAGATGATCCTCTGGTCCATGAGGTCGTTGTCATCGGAATGGGAGACCATGACAGACCCGTCAGCGGAGGCTCCCCTGGTCACGATGATGGTGGTGCAACCGTCGACAGACCGGGGAAAGAGGAAAAGAGAAAGAAGCAGCAGCGCAGAAGAAACACCTTTTCTGAACATAAGAAGCCCTCCCTTGAAGAAATAAAAACCACTCCCGATTATAAGCCGGGGGAGTTGTAATGCAAGACTTTTTTGAAAAGAAGGAGTGTTTGTTTTTTACTCGGTCCCCGTCGGGATGTTCTCGAACGCTTACAGGAAAAACACTTTTTCGAGAGGAATTCCGCTATACTCATAAACAGGTATGCACGGAAAACCGGCTGTTCGGTAATGATATCCCTTTTTTCATTCACTCCGCTGAAGGGAGACAGATACATGGAAAAACAGGAAAGAAGCTCACGGGGAACACTTTTCGTCCTGCTGGGGGCTGTTCTCTGGGGAACCACGGGTACCTCTCAGGCTCTGGCTCCAGCCGGCGCCGACCCTGCATCCATAGGTGCCGTACGAATTTTTATCGGAGGTTCCGCCCTGCTGTTCATCGCTATTATGCGGAAGTCCTTCTGGGGAGGCGGAAGATGGGCGTTCCTTCCCACTGCCATAGCGGTCCTCGCCATTGCATCATACCAGCCCTTCTTTTTCACCGGCGTTTCAAAGACGGGCGTTGCGGTGGGGACTCTTGTGACTATCGGAAGTTCTCCCGTCATTTCCGGTGTCCTGGGGTACCTCTTTCTCGGTGAGAAGCCGGAGAGAAAATGGTACCTGTCAAGCGCCATGGCTATTGCCGGGTGCACACTCCTGACCCTCTCCGGGGGCTCGGTGGATACAGTGGATCCTGTTGGGGTGCTTTTTTCTCTGGGCGCCGGTTTTTCGTACTCCATGTTCGTGCTGAGCAGTAAGTATCTTCTCCTGGAGCACAGTGCGGATGCAGTAAACGGCGTTGTTTTTTTCGCCGCAGGGATCATCCTGCTGCCGGTGCTCATGTCGTCGCCCCCCCTTTGGCTCGCCTCTCCCCGGGGGCTTCTCGTAGCTGTCCATCTAGGCCTCATCGCTACCGCCCTCTCCTACTTCCTGTTCCTCAAGGGACTCTCGTCCGTCCCGGCCTCCACCAGCGTCACCATCTCCCTGGCTGAGCCCCTCACTGCGGCGCTGCTGGGTGTTTTTTTCCTCGGAGAGCGGCTCAATTTTACCGGGGGGGCAGGTATTGTCCTTCTTTTTGCGGGGGTGGCCCTGTTGGCGGTCGGCGGCGCATCCCCGAAAAACAGAAGCACTTCCGGATGAAGGAAGAGGATCGTTCCCTGTTCTCCAGGGTTGCCTCCCGGGCGCTCTTCCTAGTACAATAAAAAGAAAAAGGCAGTATTTTTTTTCCACCTGTTCTGCTGCCGTTTTTCCGGGCGTTTCCCTTGGATAAACGGCTATTAAAAAGAGTAAAGGAGTGTAGCCCATGAAATTTCTCAAGCCGCACCTTGACCGGTGCGTAGTCTGCGGATCATGCATGAGCGCCTGTTCGAAGACGTGGGCGAAGAAGGACGACCCCGGTCTCTCCAGGATCCGCGTGGAGGCCGTGGCAGGCTATCCCGACATCCATGTCTGCAACCAGTGCGGCGGATGCATCGCCGTCTGTCCCGCCATGGCCCTCTCCCGGGACAAAAACGGAGTTGTCCAGATCGACCGCAGCAGGT
>JAAYJB010000257.1 GCA_012523155.1 Synergistaceae bacterium
GGCATCAAGGCTTTGGCAGGGCTTTTTCTTTCCCTGTTGTTTCTCCTGGGGTGGTTTGTCCCCCGCCTTGCGTCAGGTTACCCCCCTGTGCCGTTCGCCATTTTTACCGTAGCTTTCATTTCGCTGATCACTGTTGTATTTGTGGTCAGGAAAAAGGAGCTCTGGCCGATTCCCTGTATCGGCGCCGTGGGTGGAGCGCTGGGGGCATCGGTAACCGGGTGGGTAATGGTGAGGCTGTGGCAGCTCACAGGACTCGAAAGCGACAGTGCCGCCCTTCTTTCCTCAACGTCACCGGACATGTCTCTCCAGGGGCTTCTTCTTGCCGCAGTGATGGTAGGCGCCATTGGAGCGGTTCTGGATGTAGCCGTTTCAGTAACATCGTCAATGTCGGAACTGTACGAGTATGATCCCTGTATACCTCTGAAAAGGCTTTGGAAGGCGGGATTAAATGTAGGCAGGGATGTCCTCGGAAGCATGATCAACACACTTATTCTTGCCTACCTTGGAAGTTCTCTTCCCTTTGTTGTTCTCATTGCGACTGAGGGCGCTGACTTCATAGGGCTTCTCAATGATCCCCACATCGCCCAGGAGATCCTCAGGAGCGTTTCGGGAACGGTGGGACTTCTTCTGACCATCCCGGTCACAGCTGCCGCAGGGACCTGGTGGATACGGTACTGCTGCTGCCCGGAAAATAAAGAACCACGGGACGGACTGGCTGACTGAATCGATTCTTTGTGGTAATATTACACCCTATAAAAAAATTTACTGAAATTATACGGAGGTGTTGCAATGAAGAAAATTGCGATCAATGGACTTGGAAGGATCGGACGGATCGTTCTCCGATGCTATATGGCGACGAAGCCGGGAGATGTGGAAATTGTTGCCCTGAATGATCTCACTCCGCCCTCGGAAATGGCCTATCTCATCAAGTATGACTCTGTCCACGGCCGGGCGGCATTCACTGTAGAGGCAGGGGACAATTGTCTCGTGCTCGACGGAAAATCAGTTCCTCTTTTCAGCGAAAAAGACCCTTCAAAGCTTCCATGGAAGGATCTCGGTGTGGATATTGTGCTCGAGTGCACAGGCTTTTTTACCAAGAGAGAAAAGGCGGCGGCACATCTTGCCGCAGGAGCGAAGCGGGTTATTATCAGCGCTCCCGCAGATGATCCGGATATCACCATCGTTCTGGGAGTAAACGAGGAAACGTACGATCCTTCGAAGCATGCGGTGGTGTCCAATGCGTCATGCACCACGAATTCCCTTGCTCCGGTGACCAGGGTGCTTAATGATGCTTTCGGCATTGAATCTCTTATGGGAACAACGATCCACGCCTACACCTCCACCCAGGTCCTGGTCGACGTCCCTAAGGGAGGCGGCCGGAAGGGCAGGGCTGCCGCAGTCTCACTTGTTCCTGCAACTACAGGGGCCGCCAAGGCCATGGTCCCTCTTTTCCCCGAGCTGAAGGGCAGGATGGATATGATTTCCGTACGGGTTCCCGTTGCCGACGGGTCCCTGACGGACGTAGTTGTCCACCTGAAAAAGGAAGTCACTGTGGAGTCGGTCAACGCAGCCCTCCGGGAAGCCGCAGAGGGAAGACTCAAAGGAATAGTGGAGTACAGCGACGAAGAGCTTGTTTCTGCGGATATTATCGGCAACTCCCATTCCGGGATCGTTGACGCCCCTTCAACAAAAGTGATCATGGGGCATATTGCGAAAGTGATGGTATGGTACGACAACGAATACGGCTATTCCAACAGGATGCTCGAACTTGCGAGGTTCATGGCAGGCAGGGAATAAGTCTCAGGAGAGCTGCATACGGGACTTTAGGAAAGACGCTTCCTTCGGGATGCGTCTTTTTTTTAGCCGGAAGAAAATTCACGGAAAAAAACCAGGATAATCCCGGATATGTGCATTGAATTGACTTTAGACCTGATATCTTCCACAGTATCTCAGATTAAAGGCTATTTACACATATATGCTTTTATTTCTAATAGTTACCTGATGAGAAGAAAAAAACAGTCAATAGCATATAAAATTCTTTTTCTGTGCTAAGATACATATAAGCAATTACCTTTCATGGAGGTGTTGTTAATGAAACGGGTGGCCATAAACGGATTAGGGAGGATCGGCAGGCTTGTACTGCGCCGGTACATGGAAGTCAGGCCTTCTGACATCGAAATTGTCGCACTGAATAAACCCTCACCCCCCCAGGAAATGGCATACTTCATCAAGTACGACTCCGTCCACGGCAAAGCCGGTTTCAGTGTGGAAGCCGGGGAAAACTCCATCATTCTCGACGGAAAAGAAATTCCTCTCTTCGGGGACAGGGATCCTTCAAAGCTTCCATGGCAAGACCTGGGCGTGGATATCGTGCTGGAATGCACCGGACATTTCACGAAAAGGGAGAAGGCTCTCGCTCATTGTGCGGCAGGTGCAAAACGGGTGCTCATCAGCGCACCGTCCGAAGACGCGGACCTTTCCGTGGTTCTCGGCGTCAACGAGGAACTGTATGATCCCGAAAAACACCAGGTCATCTCAAATGCCTCCTGTACAACCAATTCACTTGCCCCCGCAACCCGGGTGCTGAATGATGAATTCGGGATCGAATATCTTCTGGGTACGACCATCCACGCCTTTACGTCGTCTCAAAAACTGGTGGACGTTCCCAAAGGCGGCTTGAGGAAAAACCGCGCTGCCACACTCTCCATTATTCCCACAACAACAGGAGCCGCAAAGGCAATGATCCCTCTTTTCCCCGGACTGAAAGGGAAAATGGACATGTCTGCAGTACGGGTTCCCGTTGCGGATGGTTCCCTCACAAATATAGTTGTTCACCTGAAAAAGGAAGTTACCGTCGAATCTGTGAATAATGCGCTGAGAACAGCCGCTGAGGGAAGACTGGAGGGAATTCTTGAGTACAGCACGGAAGAGCTTGTTTCCTCCGATATTGTAGGGAATTCACACTCCGGCATAATCGATTCGCTCAGCACAAAAGTGGTTATGGGAAGAACAGCGAATATCCTGATCTGGTACGACAACGAATATGCCTATGCAAGCAGGCTGCTCGAACTTGCGCAGCTTGTAGCCGAAAAAGAACCTGCATTCAGCAGCCTTTCCGTCAGATAATACAGTGTATCGGGCGAGCGATGGACCCGCCCGGTACGTTCTGCTTTTATGCGGCCCTTTTGTTGCTGCAATACTCTTCAAGGGCCTTCACTATTTGCGGGTCGTAAGCTGTTCCTGAAAGAAGCTGTAATTCTGCAAGGGCTTCTGCAGAAGTCTTTTTTTTCCTGTAAGGACGATCTGAGGTCATTGCGTCGTATGCATCCGCCACTGAAAGAATCCGTGCCTCTATCCGGATGCCTTCTCTACGCAGCCCCAGGGGGTACCCTGACCCGTCAATACGTTCATGATGCTGGAAAACGATTTCAGCAAGGGGCCATGGAAAGGCGAGCGGGGAGAGGATATCCCTGCCGTATTCGGGGTGTTTCTTGACCAGTTCATATTCGGGAGCGGAAAGACGCGTCGGTTTCGACAGGATCCCTGCGGGTATGTAGAGCTTGCCGACATCGTGGACAAGACCTGCAAACAGAACCCCCTGCCGTATATCTTCGGGCATGACCAGGATTTTTGAAAGTGATTCCGCGATAGAGGAGACACTTTTTTGATGTCCGGCGGTGGAAACGTCACGCAGTTCGCTCACCTGGCACATTGCCCGTATTGCCCCTGTAAAGCGCTCATTCATGGCACGATTGTTTCTTTCGAGGCATTCCTCGTCAGTGCGCTGCTCCAGTGCTGCCGAAAGAATATCCCGTACCATGTCAAAAAGAGTGTCCTCAGAATTCCGGAGCCATTTTTCCGATGGATTGCCCAGTGAAAGAAAGCCATGAAATGAATCTTTCAGAAAAAGGGGAAAAACCGAAAGAGAGCGGATCCCTTCTTTGACGAACGCGTCCCGCACCTTCTGAAAATCCGGGTCCGTTATATCCCCGGGGATAAATGAGAAGTGACGATGCGACCCCTCGTTGAAGATCAACTGCTTCCAGAATCTGTCGTGTTGTCCCGGTGTGGATGTGATCATCTCTGCAAGGGAAGGGCCGCCTCCGGGGCCTATCGCTTCATGCTCGGGGAGAAGCGTGCCGTTTTGTACGGGAATCCTGAAAAGAGATGCTGTTTCTGCGTCTGCGAGCAGACGGATAGTCTCAAGAGCGTGCCGGATTGATCCGGTGTAATCCTGCGAGAGGAGAAAACTGGTTGAAACAGATGCCAGCTGTTCCTGAAAAAAGGCCCGGTCGGAAAGTTCCGACTCCATAGCTTTTCTTTTGCTTATGTCATGGACAAGTGCACAAAAGTTTTTTTCTTTGCCGGACGATAGGGAAAAAGGCAGAAATGAAGCGGTGAGAGGGATCAGGTTTCTGTCCGGAATGACGGCTTCCTTCGCCGCTGTTTTCCCTTCAGGAAAAAAATCCTTCCGTGAAAGAGTTCCGTTCTCCCATGGGAGAACGGAACTCAAACTTTCAGTTGAAAGCTGTTCTCCGGAAAGGGAGAACAGAGAGCGGAACCTGGTGTTGGCTTCTATGATTTTTCCTGAGCTGCTGTATACTATTATTCCTTCGGGGGAGTGCTGAAAAAGCGTTTCCCAGTATTTTGACCTCTCAAGAAGATCTTTTTCAGTTTTTTTTCTCCGGGCGATCTTTTTCCTCAAGAAGGCTGCAAGCCCCCCAAGGATGGAGAATACAAAAAGATTCAGGGCGGCAAAAGGGCCATATTTTCGGAGAAGGTCTGCAGGGTCGTTTATGACGATGCTGTTCCGCGGAAGCCTGCTTCTCGTTATCCCGAAATCACTCATTTTTCGAAAGTCGAAAACCATGGCATTGCTGTCCATCAGCTCAGGCTCTATGGATGCGGGGGATTCGCCCCCGAGTATCCTGAGCGCTATTTCACCGGCACGTCTGCCCTTTAAAAAAGCATTGCCCGCGACACTGCCCAGGGCGCCGAGTGAAACTCCTTCCTCCTGGACGGTGTAAATTGGGTTCGACGGTGATAGTGAGGAAAAAGCCCCGATCATCTCTCCAAGAAGTATAGGCGCGCCGGAAAGGGTACGTGCGCACGTGCCGAATATAACAACGGTTTCCCGGGAAAGGGACTCCCGGTACAATGGTACTTTTTCAGGAGAAAGCCCTGCAAGTGTCACAACTTCCGGACGTTTCGCCAGACTGTTGAGGTGATTGTGAAAATGCGCAAGGTCTCTGAGCCCTGCAGGCGTTAGATCGGCGACGAGAGATATGGGGATGCCGGGGTGCAGGCGTATTATCTCCCGGAGAAGAAGTGAGACCGGGGAAGTGGAAAAAACCCCTGTCCCCCGTTCTCTTGGAAAAACAGAGAGGATGGAAGGATTTGTCAGTTCGCAGAAAACGATTGGAACATCCTCGAAAAGCCCCTCTTCATTGACGAGAAGGAATGATGCCGCTTCGTTTCCCGTGGTTATGACCAGGTCGAGAGATCCCGGAGGCAGCTTGGCACGGATGAGGTTTTTCAGCTTCATCGTCTGTTCGGGTCTGTCTGAGCGAAGTGCGCCGGCTACATCCATGTACTGGATGTAGATCTCAGCGGAAGATTGCCGATCAGCGAACGCGGAGCGGATACCTTTTGTCGCCTGTTGCGTCCAGATTTCTTCAGGGGACAGGGTATGAAGAAGAAGTACCCTTGTTGTTTTTTCCCCGGCATCGGCGGCACAGGAAAGGCTCACAACCAGAAGAAGCGTTATAAAAAAGCTACATAGGTTTTTTCGCCTGTAGGTCATCATTGCACCTGCGCCCGTTTTCCGGAAGGGCATACATTTCTGCCGCGCTTTCCCCTGCAATGTAGCCGGTACTCCAGCACATCTGGAGATTGAATCCTCCTGTAGGACCGTCAATATCCAGTATCTCACCTGCGAAAAAGAGATTCTCCGCCAGTTTTGACTTCATTGTCGCAGGTTCTATTTCTTTCAGGCTGACGCCCCCGCTGGTCACGATGGACCAGTCAAAACCGAGCAGCCCGGAGGGTGCGAGCGGCATTGCCTTCAACAGGTGTGCGAGCCCGTTCCTTTCTTCCGATGAAATATCGGAAACTCTTTTTTCCGGAGGGATTGCCGATTTTTCAAGAACGGAGGGAATAATGCCCCGGGGAAGAAGGTCTTTCAGAGAGTCACGAAATATGCCGCCGGCATATTTTTCAAAATCCCTTCCGATGCGTGCTGCAAGGACTTCAAGGGTGAGCGCCGGCTTCAGGTCGAGGTAAAGTTCTGAGGATCCCTCCGAACAGGCATCATCAATCTCCCTGCTCATGTCCATGGCGATGGGGCCGCTGATGCCGAAGTGGGTCAGAAGCAATTCCCCGAAACGCTCTGAAATCTTGACCCCGTCCAGAAACAGGGAAAGGGAAACATTTTTCAGGTTGA
>JAAYJB010000258.1 GCA_012523155.1 Synergistaceae bacterium
CGCCGCCCTCGAGGAGGGCGATGTTCTCGTATCCTGCACTCCGCATAGCGGCAACGGCGTCCCACCCGCGAACGGAGATCTTGCAGAACGTGACGATCTCCCGGTCCTTCGGCAGCTCGTTCACCCGTTCACGGAGCTTCCCAAGGGGAATGTTCACGAATTCGTAGGGAAGGCGTCCCTGCACGTCCAGCTCACCAGGCGACCTGACGTCCAGCAGCAGCGGAGCATCAGGCTGATCCATACGCTCCTTCAGTTCCTTTGCCTGGTAGCACTTTATCAGGCCGTCCATTTTGTTTCGCAGGGCGTTCGCCGCGTGGGTGTTCGGATCAAGGGCGGTAGAGAAGGGGGGCGCATAGGCGAAATCGCTGTCCGCAAGCAGATCCACCGTCATGCCGCACGTGATGGCCGATACGAGGGAATCAAGGCGCTTGTCCACCACACCCGTCCCCATGATCTGGGCACCGAGCAGCCTTCGGCTGGGCCTGTCCGCCACAAGGCGGATTGTCATTCCCCCCATTCCGGGCATGAAGTGGGGCCGGTCCGCCTCTTCCACAACGATGCTCACGGGGTCGAATCCCGCTTCCCTTGCCTGGGCCTCGTTCAGCCCCGTCTTCCCGATAGTGAGGTCAAACAGCTTCAGGATGCCCGTTCCCAGCACTCCCGGGAACTTCGTGGACAGCCCCGCGATATTGTCCGCGATAACCCGGCCCTGCCGGTTTGCCGTCGAGCCCATGGGCTGCCACGCGGGCTTCCCGGTAATGAGATTTTTCGACATCACGCAGTCGCCCCCCGCGTATATGGACGGATCGCTTGTGCGGAGGTGATCATCAACGATGAGTGTTCCGTTGGGGGCCAGTTCCAGGCCTGCTTCCTTCGCAAGGGCCGTGTTCGGCCGGATGCCCACGGCGAGGAGCACCATATCTGCATCCAGGGTGCGCCTGTCGGTCTTCACCGAAGTGACGACGCCGCCTTCGCCGATGATCTCCGTGACCTTCTCGCCGCCGTAGAAGTCCACTCCCTTTGTTTTGACAGCCTTTGTGACCCGAAGGCCGAAGTCCTCGCCCACCAGGGCGGGAAGGGGAGTGGGCAGGAAATCTACCACCGAGACCTTTACACCCCGCTCGGTGAGTGCTTCCACAACCTCCATGCCGATAAGCCCTGCGCCGATGATCACAGCGGACTTAATGGAGCCGGAGGCGAGGGCCGACTTCATAGCCAGTGCGTCGGGCATGGTCCAGAGGGTGAATACGTGGTTCAGGTCAACGCCGGGAATGGGAGGACGGATGGAGGATGCTCCGGTGGCCAGGACCAGTTCGTCGTACGGGAAAACCTTCTCTGAACCGGTGGAAGAATCTGAATCAGAAGCAATAACGCACTTTTTTTCCCGGTCGATCCGCGTGGCGAGGCAGTTTGTACGCACATGGATGTTCTTGACGGTCCGGAAAAAGTTTACGTCCCGGATGATCCCGAGAGGGGTGCATACAAGGTCCTTATACTCCTTCACCACGTCA
>JAAYJB010000259.1 GCA_012523155.1 Synergistaceae bacterium
AAAATCACCTCCTGTCCTTGGTATATTATACCAAGGACAGGAGAGAACTGCAACCTGAAAACAAGGTCAAATCAGGCAATACCAACGTCTTTCAAGGTTCATTGGTATAATAATACGGGAATGCAGGTTAACATGAGTGCGCCCCCCTTTGCCAGTGCTTGAGGATTTTTTTGTGTTGGCGCACTAAGAATATCTCGGGAGGCATTTAATTTTCTCAAAAACCTATTTGGGAAAAGAGTGACAAGTTTAGCATTCTAAGGATGTAGAGTAGAGAGAAGGCGCACATCGTTTAGGTCAGGCGCTTCCGTCGTGTCCGCCTTTCGGCTTTGTGGCAAAGAACGCCCGGACCGTGCGACGCTCCCCTTCTCCCCCTCGTCCAACCGTACGTGCGGTTTTCCCGCATACGGCTGTCCGACATCCTTCACCGAAAAGCATTCACGGGCCTGTCTCCGCTCAGGCTTCGCAATCCCATGAATTTCAGGGTCGCGTAGACTCCATGCCTGAATATCCGGCTCGGGCGTTGACTGGTCTTTGTCCCCACTCTGTAGAATCTGCCGGCGATGTGGAAGTCCAGGTCGTGGAATTCCCGTTTCACCGTGGTCAGCTTGAAGTAGTTCTTCCAGCCGGTCAACAGAGGGTTGAGTTCTTTCACGATTCCGTCGATGCCTTTGTACAGTCGTTGTCTGGAGATGACCTCCCGGAGTCTCTCCTTCAGTTTCTTTTGAGCTTTCGCCGATGGGCGCAGGGCGACCTTGCCGCTCTTCCCGGCCGTGTTCATGGCGTAGCCGAGAAAGTTCAGCGTCTCCCCTTTCCATAGTTCGACGATGCGCGTCTTCTCCTGGTTTATCTTCAGTCCGAGTCCGGCGATCGTTTCTTCGACGGCTTTCAGGATCGGGTCCCCGATGTAGCGTGCAAGGATGACGAAGTCGTCGGCGTAGCGCACCATCCGGGCGTTGTAGAGCTTCCTCAGCTCCGCACCCTTCTTGTCCAGCGCGTCGAGCACTATGTTGGCGAGCAGAGGCGATATCACTCCCCCCTGCGGGGTTCCCGTGCGGTTCTTCGTTCCTTGAGTCGGTCCGCCGGGTTCCACCACACGGGGGTCCTGAGGAATTTCAGGACGAGAGAGAGCACGTTGCCGTCCGATATGCGTCTTTTCAGGCCTTCCATGATCACATCGTGCGGGATGGTGTCGAAGCATTTCGTCAGGTCCGCGTCGTAGGCGGTCGTGAATCCCCGCTCCACATGTTCGACTATCTCCTCTATGGCTCCGTGAGCGCTCCTCTTGGGGCGGAATCCGTAGGACATGTCTTCGAAGTCCGCTTCGAATATCGGTTCGACGACTATGAGACACGCTGTCTGCACCACTCTGTCCTTGATCGTCGGTATGCCCAGCGGCCGTTTGCTTCCGTCCGCTTTCGGTATGTACACTCTCTTCACCGGCGAGGGGCGATAGGCCTTCTCCGCGAGTTCCCGCGCTATCTCTTCGAGGAGGTTCTCCACTCCCTCCTCCTCGAAGCTCTTCCCGTCGATTCCCGGGCTCCCTCCGTTCGCTCTGCATCGTTTCCAGGCGTATTCCAGTATGTCGCGTCTCCATATCTTGTCGTACAGGCTGTAGAATCGAAACTCCTTTTCCCGCTTGGCTTTTCGGTACAGGTTGCGCTGGAAGGCGCGGGCCTTTTCTTCCGATCCTGATAGCTCAAGCAATGGATCTCCCGTCCTTTCATGCAATCATGGATGAAGCAGCGTCCCTTCTCTCGGGCTGGTTGTGTTGTCCGCGCCGTCGTCGATACTATGGACGCCTCCGACTCCTCTCCGGCCGGTATCGGAAATTTCGGCCTCCGCCTTATATTCCTTCCCTCGGGGCGCAACCCCGGACCGAAGAGGTCTCCCGTGTTTCATATGCGCTCCTTCGATGCGTGCCGCCCCTAATCACCACGGCCGTCCCGATGCCTGCTTCTTCCCGTTGCTTCGGTCATCGGTGTCAGGCTTCTCCTTGTTGAGGCAGGATCGCCGACGACAACTGCGTTGTGTGCCCGGCATGGGCGTTATCTATAAGGTGAAAGTCCTGAACGGTGAAGGCAGCAGTAGCCGTAGCTCAAGGCAAGGGCGTCCCCGGTGACGGGGAGTCTGAAGGAAGCCGGCGGCAAACTTCCGGCCCGAAGAACATGAACCTCATATAAGGCTACCGATAGTTGGATGAGCCTGCAACCCAAGGTAAAGTCCTGGCTGCCTATGGCTATCGGGAGTAGATGGGGCGGGTAGATGGAAGGAAAGATAACGTTCTTACCCGGGGAGGCCTGCCGGAGACGCCGACTGAATCGGCAACCCGGGCAGCAATGCCCGGCTGAACCTGCAGGAGTCAGCAGAGGCCATAGTACCCGAGGGATAAAACCCGGAGGGAAGGGCCGAACATGAAGAAAGGGGAACTACCGGTGAGCTCGCAGG
>JAAYJB010000036.1 GCA_012523155.1 Synergistaceae bacterium
GCGGCTTCAGCGATGGCCACGTCCGGTGCCTGGAGAATATAGAATTCGAGTGCCGTCATCACGCTGAATACGGCAAGGGCTATAACAGAAGACACGAGGTCCTTGAACCAGAGAGCGAAGAAGGCCGCCAGAACAAGAAGTGCAAGAACAGCCATGTGCAGAAGGGTATTCATCTGGAAACCCCTCCTTTCGCTTCTTCTTTTTCCTCAAGCCTGTCCACCACTGCCCTGGCAGGAAATATTCCGCTCCTGTGAGCGGCCCGGGCGATGGCATGGGCGCCAGTGGCGTTGGTTATTAAAAGAACAAGTGTCGCCACAGCACCATGAATAATGAAGACTCCGAAACGGGCTTCGCCCTTTTCGATCAGTTTCGAAAGTGAGTAGGCAACCACCGCAAACATGGTGAAAAGAGTGCCGAACGTTGTGCACTTTGTCGCTCCATGAAGCCTGGTATACACATCAGGAAACCTGTAAAGGGAGAAAGCGCCGAGGGTGTTGAAAAACAACCCTACCAGGATAAGGATCCCAACGATCAGGAACGTCATGCTCAGACCTCCCCTTCTATATACCGGGCGATGAACATGGTCCCGACGAACGAAAGCGCCGCATAAACAATGGCCACGTCAACCATGACCACTGAATCGTAGGCCGCCGCCAGAAGCATCATCAGTCCCACTACGTAGGTATTCATAGTGTCGAGGGCGACAGCCCTGTCTGGTATGGTGGGACCCGCCACAAGACGCCCCAGGGCAGCTATGGCCAAAAGGGCCACGATCGCTGCCGCAAACAGGAAAATCTGTATTGTCACTCCGCCAACCTCCTCGCCCAATGGCCAAAAGATCCGTAAACCTGTTCCTCAGAAGGATTTTCATCCTCCACATAGATCCAGTGGATGTAAAATGCACCCTCCTCGTCCACGTCTACGGTAAGTGTTCCCGGGGTTAGGGTTATCGAATCCGCCAGCATCGTTTTGGCAAGGTCGGACGTGAGCCCCGGGTCGACTTTTATGATGCCGGGGCGGATGTTTCCGGTTATCACCCTAACAGCCACGTCGATATTGGCCTTGGCCAGGCCGACTGCAAATGGCCCGAACAGGTAGTAAATAAACCCGAACCACCGTTTTGGGTCGAGTCCCCTCATACTGATTTTCCTTCCCTTGTGCCATGAGCGAAAGGCCGCCATCGTGACGGAGGCCAGGATCAAGGCGATCAGCACCTCGATCAGGGGAATGCCCCCGCCCGACCACACAAGAAGAAGGTACATCAAAAAGGAGACTACGAATATGAACACATGCTCCACCTCCCGTCTTGAATTGATTCTGCCTGGAAAACCGGGAAAACCCGGAGGGAAAAAACATCGAATACATTATACTACGGTTCCACTTAATGTAAATAAAAGTTAATATACTCACAAAATGTCAACCGGGACAAAAAAATATTTTACACCCATGTCCGGAGGATTCCAGGGGAGGTAAATGGTATACTCTGTCAAGACTTGAAAACAACAGGAGTGAAATGAAATGCACCTTTCTTCAGGAATGAAAACAGTACTCGCAGATATTGCCCTTGCCATGGTCGCCCTCTTCTGGGGCATTGGATTCGTCGCCATGAAAGACGCCCTCGACAGCTACCCCACGTTCTGGCTGCTCGTTCTCCGCTTCGGTTCGGCTGCACTGCTTATGGCAGCCATTTTCCGCAGGAGAATGGCTGCCATAAGCAGTGCAGGAATCAGGGCCGGGGTGATAATCGGGCTCTTTCTTTTTCTCGGCTTCGCGACCCAGACGCTTGGGCTGAATTACACCACCCCGGGAAAGCAGGCCTTTCTCACCGCAACCTATGTCGTCCTCGTGCCATTTCTGTCGTGGGCCCTGAAAAAAAAGTTTCCCGGGTTCATATCTTTTGCAGCTTCGATCATCTGCGTCACCGGGATGGCCCTTCTCACGCTGCAGCACGGTCTCAGCATCGGCGCCGGGGATTCCCTCACGCTGCTGTGCGCGTTTTTCTTCGCCAGCCATATCCTTGCCATTGAACATTTTACCGCTGATGAGGACCCTGTCTGCCTTGCAGTCATCCAGATCTTCATGGTGGGACTGCTCAGCCTTCCCTTCGCTCTTCTGTTCGAGA
>JAAYJB010000260.1 GCA_012523155.1 Synergistaceae bacterium
ACGATCTCCCCTCCCCTGAGCGCGAGCAGCCTTTCCGCGATTTTTTTCCTGGAAAAGGATGCGCCGCCGTCCCCGTTTACGGTATACCCGACGACCCTGTGTCCGAGTTCCGCCGCCACTGCCACTGCGATCTCGTCGTAATGATTTGTTCCCGAGCGGAAGAAAAGGGGCCTCCTGCCGGTGATCCCCTTCAGCAGCTCCGCGTTTTCCTCGACCTCGATCGCGGCCTCAATTACTGACGCTGTCCCCGCAATTCCGTACGCTCCCTTTCCGGCTATGGAGAGGGGACGATGATTCGCCCCGTGGTTTTCGATCTCGAACAGGGGATCTTCTGCCAGGGCCCGCGCTGTATCCATGTTTTTCGCGATCCAGCGGCCGCTCAGGAAAAGCGTCGCCGGGATCCTCTCCCGTTTAAGGTACTCCAGCAGCTCAAAGTCAACGGCCGAACCTTTCGGGCCTCCGCAGGCGTCGAAAGTCAGGGCGGCTTCCTTTCCGGCGGTTTTGATCCCCACGGCAACGCCGGTCACACGCTCTCCCCACTCCGAAGCTTTCAAACCGTGGTATTTTTCTGCCAGCAGCTCAATTTCCCGGGAGGAAAATCCCTCACCGGAAACGCAAAAAAAGTGTAGAATCATTAAAAGCGAAAGAGCGGCTGCAGAAGAAGGCAAATGCGACATGTTCCGGACACCTCCGTTTTTTTCATTTTCAGTATAGCAGAGGAGGATATACCAATGGGCCATCCGGTACGCAGAAAAGACAGGGAGATCACTGACAGGGATGAAATATACGAAATTCTGGACAGGGCGTTCATCGGGCACCTCGCCCTGTGCAGCGGGGGCGAACCGTACGTGGTGCCCCTCTGTTTCGGTGTGATGAACGGCGCCGTTTATTTCCACTGCGCCCGTGAGGGAAGGAAGCTCGACATGATCGCGGAGAACCCCAGGGGCTGCTTCCAGGTCCAGTGTGACGAGGATCTTGTGCGGTCCCCCCAGCGGGCCTGCGGGTGGGGGATGCTCTACAAAAGCGTCATGATCTCGGGACCTATTACTCTGGTTGAGGACGAAGAGGAAAAGGGTGCCGCCCTTCTGGCGATCATGAAAAAATATGCGGGCGGGGATTTTTCCCATGAATTCTCTTCCGCCGAATGTGCCTCAGTGACGGTGCTCCGCCTGGATCCCCGTGAACGGTCCGGAAAGGCCCGTCGGCCGGCGTAAGGAGCTGACCTGTGGTGTTTCGCATACGCAGAATTTTTGATGGCCTTTCCCCCGCCAACGAGAAGGCCATTGCCCGGATTCGGGAAATATTGAAGGAGCAGTTTCCCGGGGTAAGCCCGGAGGAGGGAGAATCCATTCCGGAGAAGCTGCGCAATCAGCTCAAGTATGGATTCCAGACGATCCTGTTTGCTGCGGAAAAAGGGCCGGGGAACGTCCATGGATTTGCCCTCGTCCTTCACGATCCCATCCTGAAGTTCTGCTACCTTGATTTCGTTGCCGTGGCCGGGAGGGATGCCGGAGGAGGCCTGGGAGGAATACTCTACGAAAGGGTCCGCAAGGAGGCACTGGACCTGGGCTGCGTCGGGCTTTTCTTCGAATGCCTTCCCGACGATCCCGGCCTCAGCCGCGAAGAACCGGTCAGGAAGCAGAACATCGCCCGTCTTCGCTTCTATGAGCGGTACGGGGCCGTCCCCATCACAGGGACGAAGTACGAGACGCCCCTCGAACCGGGCGGTGATAATCCACCCTATCTGGTCTTCGACGGACTTGGTAGGAAGCAACCCCTCAGAAGGGAAAAAGCCCGGCTCATCGTCGCGGCTATCCTGGGAAAGAAGTACGGCTCCCTCTGTTCCCCGGAATACATTCGAATGGTTATGGAGTCGTTTCGGGACGACCCGGTGAAGCTGCGCCCGCTGAAGTACGTTTCGGAGCCCCGGCATGCGGCAGTGGCGGCGGTTCTCCCCGAAAGCGAGCGGGTTGCCCTCTTCGTCAACAGGGATCATGCCATCCATCATGTCAGGGAGCGGGGATACGTGGAATCGCCGGTCCGGGTGGAGGCCATACTCAAAGAGATCCTGCCGTCCGGGCTTTTCACGGAGAAAAAGACCCGCCATTTCGGAGAGCGGCATATTCTCAAAATCCACAGCGCCGTTTTCTATCACTATCTCAGGAAAGTGTGTCTGCCGATGCAGGAAGGGGAATCGGTCTACCCGTACGTTTTCCCCGTGCGCAACGCCGCAAGACCTCCGCAGGACCTGTCTGTCAGGGCCGGCTATTTCTGCATGGACACCTTCACCCCGCTGAACAGGAACGCCTTTCTCGCGGCTCTCGGTGCCGTTGACTGCGCCCTTTCAGGCGCCAGGGCGCTTGTGGAGGGGCGCCATCTCGCCTATGCGCTCGTGAGGCCTCCCGGACATCACGCCGAGCGGCGGCTTTTCGGAGGGTTCTGCTACTTCAACAGCGCTGCTGCTGCTGCGGAGTATCTCTCCGCATTCGGAAGGGTTGCGATGCTTGACATGGACTATCACCACGGAAACGGCCAGCAGGATATCTTCTTCTCCAGGAAGGACGTCCTCACTGTCTCCGTCCACGGGCATCCCCGGTTCGCCTACCCCTACTTCTCTGGTTTTGAGGATGAAAAAGGAGAAGGGGAAGGCCGGGGATACAACCTCAACCTTCCCCTTCCGGAACATATCACTGCCCAAGACTATCTCGATGCCCTCCGCAGGGCATCAAGGCGGATAAAAGAGCATGCCCCCCGTTTTCTCGTCATCCCCTTCGGAGGGGATACCTGCAGGAAAGATCCCACCGGGACCTGGGCCCTGACTGCAAAGGATTTCGAAAACAACGGAAGACTGGCAGGCGCCCTCGATCTCCCCGTTCTCGTGGTCCAGGAGGGAGGGTACAATACCCGCCTGCTCGGCGAGAACGTCCGCTCTTTCTTCAAGGGGCTCTTCGAGGCATCGAGGTCCCCAGGCGCTAGGCTATGGTCACCTGCTTCTCGAGATAAACGTCCTGAACCGCGTTGATGACCTCAACGCCCTCCTTCATCGGGCGCTGGAATGCCTTGCGTCCCAGGATAAGTCCCATTCCGCCGGCCCGCTTGTTGATCACTGCCGTCTTCACCGCGTCGGCCATGTCGTTGTTCCCGGAGGCGCCGCCGGAATTGATGAGTCCGGCCCTGCCCATGTAGCAGTTCGCCACCTGGTAGCGGGTCAGGTCGATGGGATGTTCGCTGGTCAGTTTCTCATAGACTGCCTTCGTCGTCTTCCCGAATTTCAGGGCAGTGAATCCGCCGTTGTTCTCCGGCAGTTTCTGCTTGATGATGTCCGCGCCGATGGTCACCCCGAGGTGATTGGCCTGTCCGGTAAGGTCCGCGGCTACGTGGTAGTCCTTGTCGGCTGTCTTGAAGGCGCTGTTTCTCAGATAGCACCACAGGATCGTCGCCATCCCCATGCTGTGGGCGATTTCAAAGGCGGTGCTGACCTCCTGGATCTGCCGGGTCGCCTCGTCGCTTCCGAAGTAGATGGTAGCCCCCACTGCTGCTGCGCCCATGTCCCGTGCCTGTTCAACCGAGGCGAAGAGCACCTGGTCGTACTTGTTGGGATAGGACAGGAGCTCATTATGGTTGACCTTCATAATGAAGGGGATCTTGTGGGCATACTTGCGGGCGACAGACGCCAGGACCCCGAGAGTGCTCGCGACTCCATTACAGCCTGCTTCAACGGCAAGCTTAACGATGTTTTCAGGATCGAAATACATGGGGTTGGGGGCAAAGCTCGCTCCTGCCGAGTGTTCGATTCCCTGGTCCACGGGAAGGATGGAGAGATATCCCGTGCCCGCCAGGCGTCCTGAACCGAAGAGCCACTGCAGGGACCGCATCACCGGAATGGGACGGTCAGAGACTGCCGTCACCCTGTCCACGAAATCAGGCCCGGGGAGAGTGAGCATTTCTCTGCCGATAGTGCCGCACGTATGCCCCAGCAGGTATTCCGCCTCGTTTCCAAGCAGCTGCTGGATCCTTTCCATTGTGTCCATGGGTCTGCCTCCTTCTCAATTGGTAATGATAAGGGTACAATCAAAACCGCCCTTTTTGTTCTCTACGTGCATTGTAACCGAGAACGCACAATA
Organism: Synergistaceae bacterium; assembly: GCA_012523155.1. Lineage (GTDB taxonomy): Bacteria > Synergistota > Synergistia > Synergistales > Aminobacteriaceae > Aminivibrio. The sequence goes on from JAAYJB010000260.1 coordinate 4,125, forward strand.
TGTGAACAATCAAAAAGGGAAACGTCGGGCATTGAATACTACAACCGGAGGTGCAGCAATGAAGCTCGAAAAGGGAAAAACCGTCGTCGGATTCGCAGGCCTGGGAGTCATGGGATACAGTATGGCCGGCCATATTTTGAATGGAGGATACGATCTCCTTGTTTACAACCGGACGAAGGAAAAGGGCCTGGGGCTTCTGGCCCAGGGTGCCGTGTGGGCGGATGATCCCTTTTCCCTCGCGGAGAAAAGCGATGTGGTCATCACCATGGTCGGCTATCCGAAGGATGTGGAAGAGGTCTACCTCGGTGCGCGGGGAATCGTGGCGGGGGCCCGCCCCGGAACGGTGCTCATCGACATGACCACATCGAGCCCGGGCCTTGCTGTGAAAATTGCGGAAATTGCCGCGGAAAAAGGGTTCTTTCCCATAGATGCTCCTGTGTCGGGAGGCGACAAGGGGGCACGGGAAGGGACTCTTTCCATAATGGCGGGCGGGGACGCCGGAGTTTTCGAAGCTATGCTCCCCCTTTTCGAACTCATGGGGAAAAACATCGTTCTCCAGGGAGGTCCCGGAAGCGGCCAGCACACGAAGATGGCGAACCAGATCGCTCTTGCTTCGAACATGATGGGAGTCTGCGAGGCCCTCGCCTACTCGAAGAAGGCGGGCCTGGACCCGGAAACTGTCCTCAGGAGCATTTCCGGCGGAGCCGCGGGAAGCTGGTCCCTGTCGAACCTTGCTCCCCGAATTCTTGCCGGGGACTTTGCCCC
>JAAYJB010000261.1 GCA_012523155.1 Synergistaceae bacterium
ATTATCGAAAAAATTCTCAAGGAGAATACATGAAACCTCTTTTTGATCTGCACACCCACACTATTGCAAGCGGTCATGCGTTCGGCACACAGAAGGAGAATATCGAGCCGGCGGTCGGGCGGGGACTTTTAGTCCTCGGAAGATCAGACCATGCTCCCGGAATGCCGGGGTCCGCCCACTCATTTTATTTCGGAAACTACAAAATCCTTCGAAAGACCCTTCTCGGTATCCGGATCATAAAGGGGATCGAGGCGAACATCACCGATTTTGCCGGAACCATCGATGTGGATGCGGAGATGGCGGGAAAGGTGGAATATGTTATTGCCAGCCTCCATCCGCCGTGCATTCCCTTCGGGACAAGGAGCGAGAATACTGCGGCACTGGCGGGGGCCATGGCGAATCCTTTCGTGAAGATCATCGGGCACCCTGACGACGACCGTTATCCGCTGGACTACGAAGAGCTCGTGATAGCGGCGAAGCGGGAGAATGTGGCCCTCGAGGTCAACAACTCCAGCTTCTGCCCCGGGTCGGGAAGGCAAAACGGTGTGAAAAACGCCCGGACCATGCTGCATTACTGCCGTCAGTTCGAAGTTCCCGTCATGCTGGGCAGCGATGCCCACATCTGGTACGACGTGGGAGAGATGGGCCGCTGCAGGGCCCTCCTCCGGGAGACGGATTTTCCCCCGGAACTGGTGCTCAACTACCGGATGGACGGGCTTGATTACGTTTTGAACAGGAAAGAGAAATCTGTAAACACCAGTGGAGGGAGTGTCCGGTAAAGCCAACCCAGGGGATCAGTTCTGAAGGTACGGAGGTCACTTTGTTTCCTTGAGCCCCTGCAGAACGGCGCAGATTTTCCTCACTTCCTCCGCACTCAGGTTTTCGAAGTTTTCCAGGCGCCGGATGGCCAGCACGAGAAACTCGTTCTTCGGCTTCTCCTCCGGTTCAGGGGCGGGGCTCATGAAAAAAGAAGCGATCGTTCCCGTGAGGGTGCTGATGAAGCCAATTCCCACCAGCATGAGCAGTATTGCTACGACCCTCCCTCCTGCCGACGCGGGGGAGATGTCGCCGTAGCCTACTGTTGTTGCCGTAACCAATGCCCACCACAGGGCGTCATAGAACCCCATCTGTTCAAAATACCGGATTGCCACGGTCCCGATGAGAACCGTGCACACAGTAAAAAAGAGGACATACTGGAAATTATGCTGCCTCAGGAATCGTGAGGTCTACTGCTGCGTCCTGCCGAAATAGGCGACAAGGCGGATAAGCCTCAGGACTCTCAGCGCCCGGGCCGAGCGGAACATCCTGAAAAGCCGCAGCGATCTCAGCCCCTTGAACAGTGCATCGAAAGGCAGAATCGCCACAAGCTCGATGATATGGGTCTTCACGTAGCGCCTTTTGTCCGCCGCCAGGTAAAACCGGGTGAAATAATCTCCGACGAAGAGAAGCCACACCGAGAGATCTATCCATTCGAGTACGGCCCCTTCGGACTCGGAGAGGTCCATCCTCTCCTGGGCGATTATCAGCCCCACAGATATGACGGCAAGGAAGACGAGAAAAAAATCGTACGTTCGTATGGCTTTTTCCCTGTTTTTTATCCGGAACATGAGTTCACCCTGTCCATTAACCTGAAGGCCGATTTTGGAGAACGGGGGAGCGGTATACCCCGGCTGCTTTTGAAAAGAATATACCAGGATAGCCCGGGAAACAACTGCCTTTCGGGGAAAATCCTGCAAAAAGTGGTGAGAAAAAGTGGAAAATTCTCTGCGGAAGATATATAAATAGAAACAAGGATTGCTTTAATTTCTATTCTGGAGGAGTTACCGGAATGAAAAAGTTATTATTTCTCTGCCTGCTCACCGCGGTGTTTCTTTTTCCCGTTTCTCCGTCAGCGGCTGGACCAATGGCGGAGAAAATGCGCCATCTTCTTAAGGACCTTCCTGGCTGGGAAGGCATGGAGCTTGTCCCCATCGTAACGGCCGATTCCGGGCAGGGAAGGGCCGCTGTTTTCACGAGGGAGTACCAGCAGGGCAGGACACTCGTTGTGCAGCCCCTCAAAAAACCGGGGAACTCCGGAGGAAATGATGACTTCGAGGAGACGGCAGTCGATATTTCGTCTGAACGCATGCGGCAGGGGACCATAGACGGAATGCGTTATGCGGAACTTGTTTACAGGGTTTCCCCCCGAAAGAGCAGTACCGGAAGCCACTCTCTATGTCTTTATGCCTCCCTACAGTCTTTCCGGCAGTGCTCCCGAAATGATCGTGTTCACCCTGAATTCAATTTCGGGTGACGATGAACTCTTCCACCTTGCCCGCAGCTTCGACTGGAAGGCTATCCTGGGGGCTTTGGCAGAACTCTAAAAGACTGCACAACCGGAAAAAGAACGGGTTGTTCTCCCTGAAACGGGAAGTGATTTTTCTTCTCTTTTTCATGTAACGATATAAAAACTGCGGGAGTCCTGCCCGCAGTTTTTATATTTCCGGTCTCCCCAGTTCTCTCCATGGCAGACGTAGTTCCATCAGCCCTATATTCCTCCGCTTCAGGCTGATTCTATTGGACAATTAACCTTAAATTTTCAAGTTGATATGTTTATATGTTCGGTGTATGATTTCGACCTGGGAAGTGCCTGATATTATGCAGGATACATTTTCATTCCGCCGTTCTGTGCGGCTTATTTCATTCAGGGAGGAAATCGACGTGGAATCATCAATCAAGGGAAGACTGCTGCGGTACTGGAAAGTGTACACCGGGGCCCTGGTCCTGGCCATCATCAGCGACATGATCGGCATCGTGAAGTTCGACATCGGCATCGGAACGCTGACCCTTTTCCCCATGGTCTTCGCGACAATTATCGGAGGGCTTTTCGGCCCGGATCTTCTGAAACTGTTCACCATGGAGGAATCTGGTGCTGCGGGAGCCATGGTCCTCGTCTGCCTCGCCCCGTTCATGGCGAAGATGGGTGTGGGGGCGGGGGCGAACCTTTCCAAACTGGTAGAGGTTGGCCCGGCGCTTCTGCTCCAGGAGTTCGGCAACCTTGGGACCATCATAATCTCCCTTCCCGTGGCGCTGCTGCTGGGCCTCAAGAGAGAAGCCATCGGGGCCTGCTACTCCATCAACAGGGATTCAAACCTTGGGCTTACCACTGACATTTACGGCCCTGATGCCCCCGAGACCAAGGGAACCTTTGCCGTGTACATTGTTGGGTCAGTGATCGGAACGGTGTTCATGAGCCTCCTGGCGAGCATTGTGGCATCGTGGAACATCTTCCATCCCCTGGCGCTCGGCATGGCTTCGGGCGTGGGCAGCGGGAGCATGATGACCGCCGCAGCGGGCACCCTGGCCACTATCTACCCGGACTACGCGGAGGTCATTCCGGTTCTCGGCGGCGCCAGCGATATGCTCACGGGCATCACGGGGATCTACATGGGGACGTTCATCGGGCTGCCCCTCACCACGTGGCTGTACAACATGCTCGAGCCGAAGATTGGAAGAATATTTGCCCGGAATACCATGGACAGCAAAGTAGGAGGAGAAGCAGAATGAAAGCGAAAGTTGAGATTCGTTTCTTCGAGCAGATGGGACTCTTGATCCTTGCCGGGACGATCATGGTCCTCACCAACATGATCGGCTTCAAATATACGCTGATCCAGTCCCTTCAGGGATATGCCGTTCTCGGGAGCATCGCCCTCGCCGGAGTGACCATCAGCCGGTTCATGAGCCGCTTCATCAAGCTCCCCACCATGATGTACGTCTCTCTTGCCGGGCTCCTGCTCGCCTGCCCGGCTTCCCCCGTAAAGGAGCATATCATCGTCTGGGCGAACAACTTCGCGTTCCTTGCCCCTGCAACAGCTTTGGGAGCTTTCGCGGGCATTTCGCTGGGAAAGGACATGAAAAATTTCGGCAGGATGGGTGTCAAGCTGATCGCCATCACCGTGCTGGTCATAACGGGAACGTTCATCATGTCGGCTTTTGTGGCTGATGCTGTCCTGAAGTACATGGGATCCATATAAGATGGAACAGCATAGGCACTGTGATATCCTGATACGAAACAGTTCCCTGCTCACACCGGAATTTGAAGTCAGGGAATCGGTTTCGGTTGCCATAGACGGCAGTTATATCGTCTTCATCGGCAATGCCGGGGAAGCTGAAGAGAAGTACACTGCCGGAGAGACCCTCGACGGACGGGGCAAGCTTCTCATGCCCGGATTCGTGGATGCCCATACCCACACCTGCCAGCAGCTGCTGAGGGGGCGGCTCGCTGACGAATACCCCATGATCTGGACACGCTTTCTTGTTCCCTTCGAGAGCACCCTGACACCTGACGACGTGTACTGGAGCGCGAAACTGGCCTGCCTTGAGATGATCAAATCTGGAACGACTTCCTTCGCCGACTCCGGCGGAGTTCATATGCACCGGGCTGCAGACGCGGTGGTCGAATCGGGTATGCGGGCCGCCATCGCCAGGTCCACCATGGACATGGGCGGGGAGATCTGCAGCGCCATGAAGGAATCGGCTGAGGACGCCATTGCGGGGACAGAGGAGCTCTACAGGGGCTGCCACGGCAAAGGAGACGGAAGAGTAGAAATATGGTTTGCGCTCCGGCAGGTCATGACCTGTTCGCCGGAGCTGGTCCGGAGAACGGCGGAAAAGGCCGCCGAATACAATACGGGCATTCACACCCACCTCTGTGAGCACAGGGACGAGGTCCGCTTCTGCCTTGAGCGCTACCGGAAGCGCCCCGCCGAGTTTCTCGACGAGATGGGAGCCCTTGGCCCGAACCTCCTGACGGCCCACAACGTGGTGCTTTCAGAGCATGACATCACCCTCCTGGCGGAGCGGCAGGTGAAGGCGGTCCACTGCCCCCGGGCAAATATCACGAACCACGGCTTCCCCAAGACCCCACGGATGCTCGAGGCGGGCGTCAGCATCGGCCTTGGCTGCGACGGAAGCGGAAACACGAACTCGAACCTCTTCGACGAGATGAAGACCCTCCGCAGCGCCACCATAGCCTACTGGGGGCTGCCCGTGTTCGACCCCGTGGTCCTCAGGTGCTCCGAGCTCCTGAAGATGGCCACAGCGGGAGGGAGCGCCGCCCTGGGGCACAGCGCTCTCACGGGGACTGTGGAAGTGGGCAAAAAAGCCGATGTGATCCTGCTGAACCTTGAGCAGCCCCACCTTTACCCCACCCAGAACATTGTCAGTACCATCGTGGAGAGCGCCGACGGCCATGATGTCACCGATTCCATCATCGACGGCAAAATCGTCATGAAGAACCGGGAAGTGCTCACCATGGACGAAAGGGAATCTCTGGCGGAATGCGCCCGCCGAATGAAAGAGATCGTCTCCCGGGCCGGGTACGACAGCTGAAAACACCAGGCCTGCCCTTCGGCACAGTCTGAGATAAAAAATTGCGGCCCCTCTTCTGCTTCTGC
>JAAYJB010000262.1 GCA_012523155.1 Synergistaceae bacterium
CCACCGAGCCCATCGACTATCCCAAGGCTATAAAACCTAACCTCCAGGTGATCCTTACCCAGCAGGCAGCGGAAGAATATGCGGGTGAAACCCTTCCTGGCGGAAGGATCATCTACGATGATTTCTTCGTTACCAGTTTCCCCCAGGTTGACGCAAACGTCTATTACCTACCCATCATAAGGACGGCAAGGGAGAAGATAGGCAAAGAAATCGTGACGAATATGGTCGCTCTCGGAGCAGTTGCCCGTGTTCTAGAGCTTGAGAAAATCGCCAAACCGGAATCCATTAAGAAAGCGATTCTCGGAAAAGTGCCCCAGGGAACAAAACAACTGAACTCCCAGGCTTTTGACGAGGGATACGAGCTCTTCAAAAACAGCGTCCATCTGTAAAAAGGTCATACTTTTAATTCCGGCGGCAAAGGCTTGACAAAGCTTTTGCCGCTTTTTTTCAGAAACGGGTGATAGGCATGAAAACAGGTGAATCCATACGGCTGCAAATGGAAAAGATCAGCAGCGATGGAAGTGCTATAGCCCGCACTCCGGAAGGGCTCGTTGTATTTGTCCCGGGCGCATTGCCCGGCGAAGACCTGGAGGTAAGGCTTTCAGTCAGAAAAAAAGAATATGCCATCGGCTCGCCGGGAAAAATATACATGGCGAACCCGGGAAGGACGGAACCGTTCTGCCCCTACTACGGTACATGCGGCGGATGCCAGCTTCAGCACGCAGATTATAATCTCCAGCGCGAGCTCAAATGGTCTATTGTCAATGATGCATTCGCAAGGATCTATAAAAATCCGTATCCGGAAATATCACCGTGCTCAGGAAGCCCCCTCGAGAAGAATTACCGGAACAAAACATCCTTCCCCGTCGGAGGACGGTCAGGGGCAGCTATTGTAGGCTATTACAGCAGAAGGAGCCATGACATCGTCGAAACCGTCCGTTGTCCAATAATGGCAAAAGATGTGGAAGAATCCCCTGAACTTTTTGCATATGCCCTGAGATCCTCGGGACTTGCGCCATACAACGAGAAAACAGGCAAAGGGATGATTCGGCATATCATCCTGAGATACGCTTTCTCCACGAAAGATATCCTTGTATCCATCGTCACGGCAAAAAAAGCCTCAAAAGAGGAAAAAAAACTGATTCTCGAAAAAATACTTCCCCCGTTAAAGGAAAAATACGAAAACCTGCGGACATTGACGCTGAATTACAATCCCTCGCGGGGAAATATCATCGTGGGCAAGAATACCGAGACTTTGTCCGGTGACGGAAAAATAGAAGAAGATCTCGGACCGTTTCGCTTCCGCTATGACACGACAGCTTTTTTCCAGGTGAATCCGCTCCAGGCAGTACGGCTGTATGAAAAAGCCGCTGAGATGGCCGCAACGGAAGAAAATGATCCGGTACTGGAACTCTATAGCGGCATCGGCACACTTACCGCTTTCCTTTCCCGGCATTCTTCTTCTGTAACCGCAGTGGAGGAATGGGGGCCTTCGGTGGAGCGGATGAAGGAGAACATGGAAAGAAACCGGCTCTCGGGAAAAGTCAGGATCGCAGCAGGCCCGGTTGAAAACCATATCCGCTCATTCCCGAAAGGATTCAGGACAATCGTTGTGGATCCTCCCCGAACAGGCTGCAGCAGAGAAGTACTTGCGGGCATGACAAACCTTGAACCTGAAAAAATAGTGTACGTTTCGTGCAACCCGGCAACTCTTGCACGGGACGCCGCTCTTTTGCTCGAAGGGGGATACGAACCTGAGGAGATCTGTTGTTTCGATATGTTTCCCCAAACCGTCCACGTGGAATCGATAGCTCTTTTCAGGCGGAAAAACACTTGAAAAAAGAAAGGCAACGGATACCGGGATACGAAATCCTGGTGTTGTCCCGGTACTTTTAAAGCTGTGAAGACCACAGGCGGGCACCGGATTCAAGAACCCTGTTCGTGAAGGGGCGCTTCATCCAGTCATGGAGACGGAACTGGGAGCTTTCCTGCAAATCATCAAGAAAAGCCCGGGTGAATTCATTCGCGACAGAAACATCATAGATAAAGGCCTGAACCTCAAAGTTGATCTCAAGGCTTCTCGCATCAAAATTGGCGGTACCCACTGAAACCGATGATCCGTCTGCTATAAGGATTTTTGAATGGATGAACCCCTTTTCATACCTGTAAACCTTTACTCCCGCCTTCAGCAATTCTTCCACGTTCGATAGGGATGCCCAGTAGACGAGGGCATGATCTGTCTTGTGGGGGATCATGACCCGAACATCGATCCCACTCATAGCGGCGACTGTTAATGCCATGACGAGCGATTCTCCCGGAACCAGGTAGGGAGTACAAAGCCAGACAGATCTTCGTGCGTTGGTGATAAGCGAAAAATAGCCCTGGAGAATTGACTTCCAGTTGCTGTCAGGCCCGCTCGCTACGATCTGGACCGAGCTGTCGCCATTTGCAGGGAGTGGTTCCAACGGATACCCGCTAAAGGGAGCCTTGTCACAGAAAACCCAGTCTTCGCGGAAAATTTCGTCAAGACAGTGAACGGCAGGACCTTCGATTTTCACATGAGTATCCCTCCAAAAACCCATGGATGGATCTCCCAGGATATACATGTCGCCTATGTTTAACCCCCCCATAAAACCGACCTTCCCATCCACCACGATAATTTTTCTGTGGTTTCTGAAGTTCAGATCCCTTCTGAGCCTGGGGAAGGAGACGGGAAGGAAGGAATGTACCCCGACGCCTGCGTTTTTAAGTGAGTTGACATACTTTTTCCCGAGGCTCCAGCTTCCCACGCTGTCGTAGATCACCTTGACCGCGACTCCTTCATAAGCTTTTTTTACGAGGATATCCCTGATTTTTTTCCCTATCTCATCGTTCGCTATGGAATAATACTCAATGTGAATATATTTTTCAGCCTGTAACAGAACCTCTAGTATTTCTGCGAAGGTTTCCCCGCCGTTGAGCAACATTCGGACAGAATTCCCCCTCGAAAGCCGGGCACGGGCACTTTTCGAGAGCATGGCCGCAGTTTTCATTTCAGTTTCGTCACGGGATTTTGAATTCCTTGGAGTAGAACCAGCCGCGCTAATGCCTGCAGGTATTCGCTTCCTTTTTCTCTTGAGTTTTCTGAAACTGCTTCGGCGTCTTATATCCGGACCAAAGAACAGGTAAAGAACAAATCCGAGTACAGGAAGAAGCACCAGGACCATGACCCAGGCGATCGTCCGGTCGGGGTTTTTCTCCTCCAGGAAAATAATGCCGGCTATGAAAAGGGCGTAAACCCAGAGGAACGCCGAAGAATATTCTTTGAGAAAATCGGGCAGTTTTCCCGCA
>JAAYJB010000263.1 GCA_012523155.1 Synergistaceae bacterium
AATAGTTCTTATCCTGATACCGTTTTCAGGCAGCGGATGAAGGAACTGTTACATCGCCGTTGCATTTCTTTGGTACAATACTCCTGTGATCAAAAATCGGGAAAGGAGCTCAGACCATGCTGCGGCGCGCTCTCTGGCTTTCGGGCGGTATTTTCTGGTTCGTATACGTTCTGGCGCCACTGGCGCTGATCCTTGCCGGGTCCTTCGGCGAAAAATGGTTCGGCACCCTCTTCCCCACCGGGTTCACGCTCAGATGGTATGCCGACCTGTTTACCAAGACCATGTACCTCCGCGCCATGAGAATGAGCCTACTGGTGGCATTTCTTACCGTGGGAATCAACGCGGTGGTTGGCATATGCTCCGTCTATGCCGTGTCCGTCATCGGGAAAAAATGGCTTCGCAGGGTTTTTGAGTTCGTGATCCTGCTTCCCATCGCCATACCTCCCGTAGTTATGGGGCTCGGCCTCATCCAGGGCTTCAACTGGCCTTCTTTTTCTCTCGTGGGAACGTGGCAGCTCCTCCTGGGGGCCCACCTCGTGTATACCCTCCCCTTCATGCTCCGCCCCCTCATGGCCAACATGGATATGCTGAACTGGAATATTCTCGAAGAAGCGGGGACATCCCTCGGGGCATCCCCGTTCTTCCTCGCATCCCGCGTTCTTGTGCCAAATCTGGTTCCCGGTCTCCTCTCGGGAGCGATAATGACCTTCGCCATGTCGCTGGGGGAGTTCCAGCTCGCAGTCATGGTCACAGGGTCCGCAAGCCAGACCTACCCGGTTGTCCTCTACCAGGCCTTCTACGTGAGCACGGGATTCGCCTGCGCCGCCACGACGCTCCTGGTTCTTTTCAGCATCCTGAGCCTGGGCGCCGTGATCTTCCTGGGAAGGCTGTTCGGCACCAGGAATACGGGAATGGCGGTCTAGCAAAGACAGACATGGAAAGGAGCCCATCCGGAATGGAAAGAGCCCCCATCATTTCAGTCATCGGAACATCGACAGCATCTCCCCTGATCTACGAACTGGCGCGGGAGGCGGGACGTCTTCTCGCCCGGGCCGGATGCATCGTTGTCTGCGGCGGAAGGGGCGGCGTCATGGAAGGTGTCTGCCGGGGGGTCTCCGAGGAGGGGGGTATTTCAGTCGGACTTCTCCCGGGGGAGATCCGGGAGGCGAACCCCTATGTCACCATCCCTCTCCAAACCGGTCTCGGCGAGGTGCGGAATTTCGCCGTGGCCTCGGCCGGGGAAGCTGTGATCTCCATAGGCGGGGCCTTCGGCACACTTTCGGAGATCGGGTTCGCACTGAGGTCGGGAAAACCGGTCATCGCATTGAATTCATGGCATGTTTCCGAAGACGGGGAATCACCGTCGCCGATGATCGAGGCATCGACAGCCGAAGAGGCTGTCCGCATCGCTCTTGAAAAAACAGGGAGGGATATCCATGGCAGGGGTTGAGCTCAGATCTGTCAGCAAGCGATTCGGGAAAACCTACGCCGTCCGGGATGTCTCCCTCTCGGTGGGAAAGGGGGAGTTTCTCTCCCTGGTGGGACCGTCGGGCTGCGGAAAGACGACGACGCTCCGCCTTGTGGCAGGATTTCTCGCCCCTGACGAGGGAGACGTGCTCCTGGACGGAGATTCCATGCAGGGTGTGAGCGCCCGCCGGCGCCAGGTGGGTATCGTATTCCAGAACTACGCCCTTTTCCCCAACCTCACCGTTTTCGAAAACGTGGCCTTCGGGCTCCGCACCAGGAAAACGCCGGAAGACGTGCTGCGGCAGAAAGTGGAAGAACTCCTCTCAATGGTCGGGCTGGCGGCCCGGGCATCCGCCTGGCCCCGGGAGCTTTCAGGCGGACAGCAGCAGCGGGTCGCCCTCGCCCGGGCCCTTGCCATAACGCCGAAGGTCCTCCTTCTTGACGAACCCCTCTCGGCCCTGGACGCGAAGGTCCGGAACTCGCTCCGGTTCGAGATCAAGAGGATTCAGAGGGAGAGCGGGATCACCGCTATCTACGTGACCCACGACCAGGAGGAAGCCCTTTCCATCTCGGACCGCGTGGCCCTCATGAATGACGGCAGGATCGAGCAGACAGGCTCTCCCCGCGAGATCTACCTCAGGCCTGCGAATTCCTTCGTTGCGGACTTCGTCGGCGTCAACAACCTCCTGGAGGGAGAATATCTCGGCGACGGGCGCTTCAGGTGGAAGGGAAAAATTCTCTCCGCGGAAAAGGCCCTCCTTCCGGAGGGTTCCTGCAGCCTTATGATCCGGCCGGAAAGGATCTCCCTTTCCTCGGGCGGCTCTCCCGCTGAAGGCCCCAACACGTTCACCGGCCGTGTTTCCGGGAAAGTGTTCCTCGGCCCCCTCGTACGCCTTGCCGTGGACGTGGAAGGCGAGCAGATCCTCGTGGACCTGCTGAACACTGAAATTGAGCCCCCTGCCCTGGATGACGCGGTATGTCTCCGGTTTTCACCCGATGACGGACGGCCCCTGGCAGGGAGGTAAAACTCCGGGGCGA
>JAAYJB010000264.1 GCA_012523155.1 Synergistaceae bacterium
AGGCGGTGGCGCTCCGCCGTTCCCAGGTACATGGCCAGGCCTTCGATGCCCTCGGCCAGCCGCGCTCCCCGTTCCGTCCTCGCCGGGAGAATCCTGCCGAAAAAGAAGACCGCGGCGGAGACGAAAACATACCCCCCGGCGACCACAGGGTCGAGACGGAGGGAATTCCAGGTCAGAAGCACTCCCCCTCCCGCAAAGAGAAGCAGAAAGGCCATACCGATGACGTAGGACCTGGAGAACGTTCTTCTTCCTGACGCCGCCTTCGACAGTTCCAGGGCGGCGAGCCAGATAAGCCCGGCGGACAGGAAGAGCAGCACGGGAACGAGTATGGTGTCCAGAAGGTCGGTGAAGAGGGGCGTTTCGATGTACAGGGTCGTCCAGATCATGGGGAGAAAGAAAAGAAGGCCCCCGAAAATCGCCCCGAAATTGCCCGAATGATACGCCCCTGATCGCTGGAAGCAGTTTTTCATGTGCTGCTGCCCGGCGGTGTGGAACGTCTTCCCCCCCGCGGCGGTCACCTTCAGGCCGTCGGGGCCCGCTCCGGCCGCCAGAGTCTCGGCGAGGGCCTTTTCGGCCGGGGAAAGACCGAGTTCCCCGAGGTCTTTCTCCGTGCGGAAGATGACCGTCTCCTCCTCTTTTCCGGCAAACCGGAAAACCCCCTTGACGGCAAGCTGCAGAATGTCGGCCGCAAGCAGCTCGGGCCCGTAGGTCATTTCCCGGAAATACCCGGCGAATCCGGGCTCTATTCCTTCGGGAGGCTCGAAGAGAGGGACCACCGGCCTTTTATCCGGATCCCTGCCCCTGCGATGCCACACAAGGAAGTAATATCCGCAAAACAGGACGGCATAGAAGGCCATCACAAGGGATTTTCCCCCCGTGAGCAGCATGGTGAGCCGTTCTGTAACCCCCGGCGCCGGCGGGGACACGATGCCCTTGCTCCAGCCCGCCGCCACGGTGAATCCTTCCCCGGGCTCGAGCCGCCTGAGCGTCTCGAAGGTTCCTTCAGCGGTGCGCCGGAAGTCCTTTCCTTTTTCTCCCCTGAACCCGGTGAAGGCATCCCAAACCGTAAGAGGGGCTCCCCCGGGCAGGCTGATCCGAAAGACCGCTTTTTCGATGGGAAAGACCCAGTCGTTGCCGGTGACGTTCCAGTAGAGTTCGTCGTGCCGGTCGTAAAAACCTGTCCAGCCCCGGGTCCTGTAGACTATCTCGTAGTGGTGGTCGCCGGGGTCGAGAAAAACATCGGCGCTGCCGAGGCGTATCTCAAGGTCTCCCCCCCGCCGTTCCACCGCGGCGGGGACTTTTGTTCCTCCGAGGGTGGCGGAGAGAAGCTCGAAATCAGTTCTCACCGTTCCTCCGGCCTGGTCCCGGTAATCGGTGGGGAAGACCCGTATGATTCCCCGCCGGATTTCCTTCCCCAGCGCCCTCACCGAAATGCGCTCTCTCACGGTCACCGCTCCGTCGGCATGGACGTCCGCGGCAGAGTCAAAGAGGAGGATCTTCTCCTCTTCCGAGGCCGCCGTCGGGGAAAGGGAAAGACACACCGCGGAGCAGACGAGCAGGAAAAGGACAATTCTCCTGGCAGCCTGTCCGGACAGGGCGGCTACCATCCCCGCCCGCCTCCGCCGCCTCCGCCGCCGCCCGATGAGCCGCTTCCGCCGCTGCCGGACGACCGTGTCCCCGAGGAAACGGCTCCGGAAAATCCTGACGTGAACGCCGCTACTCCCGCGGCGGTGGTAAAGGTATTCAGGTCGCCCCGGTACCAGGAAGGCGTGTAATTGGCCGCGGCAAGCACGCTCTGGAACCGGTTCGCCCACGTCTCCGCCGCATCCAGGGCAAAAGCGTAGGGAAGAAGCGTCTCGAAGAGCTGGGGCGTTTCAGAGGGAGCGCTCAACATCTCGAGGCGGTGCTTCTCCGCCGCCGTGATGAACATCCGCAGACCTTCGATGCTTTCATTGAGCCTGGCCCCCTCTTCCGTCCGGACCCTGAGGAGATGCTTGAACACAAGCAGCACCCCCACGCACAGGAAGGGCCCCGGAAGGGACAGGAGATCCACGTCCAGGCCGCTCGACGCTCCGGCGAAACCGGCACCGGCCACGACAAACAGAAAGATGCCGGGGAAAAAGACCCG
>JAAYJB010000265.1 GCA_012523155.1 Synergistaceae bacterium
CCGATCCCCATGCCCGAAACGGAAAAGGCCGTACGGGCCCTGGGCCGGAAGTTCCTGTTCATGGATGGAGACCTGGGAGCAAAGGAGCGTATCCCCGACATCATTCCCGAGACGGTAGCCGCCATGGGGTCGGTGGACATCCTCGTGAACAACGCGGGGATCATCCGGCGGGCTGATGTGCTCGAGTTCTCGGAGAAGGACTGGGACGACGTGATGAACGTCAACCTCAGGAGCCTGTTTTTTCTCTCCCAGGAGGCTGCCAGGCAGATGCAGAAGCAGGGAAGGGGAGGGAAGATCATCAATATCGCCTCCATGCTCTCGTTCCAGGGAGGCATTCGGGTCCCGTCGTACACGGCAAGCAAAAGCGCGGTGGCGGGCCTGACAAAGCTCATGGCCAACGAGCTGGCGGTCTACGGCATCCAGGTGAACGCCATTGCGCCGGGGTACATGGCCACCGACAACACAGAGGCTCTCCAGAAGGATCCTGTGAGGAGCCGCGAGATCCTCTCCCGAATTCCCGCCGGAAGGTGGGGAACACCCGATGACCTGAAAGGAGCGGCGGTATTCCTCGCCTCTTCTGCTTCAGACTATCTCACGGGCTGCATAGTGCCCGTAGACGGAGGATGGCTTTCACGGTAAAATTTCCAAAACAGAAAGAACCGCGCCGGGGCAGAAAAATTTTTTATTGCCGGGAGAGTCCGTTTCAGGTGTCCGGAAAAGAATGAGCTGCCCGCGGGAAGAAAGGGAGAGCTGATATGAAAGCTGTCTATGTTGCCGAGCCCCACAGTCTGGAGATCAGGGAAATGCCCATGCCGAAGCCGGGGGAGGGTGAAGCCCTCGTCCGCGTACGTGCGGGGGGCATCTGCGGATCGGATATGCACATCTATCACGGCACGAACCCTCTTGCAAAATATCCCAGGATCATAGGGCACGAGTTCTCGGGAGAAATCGAGTCCCTCGGGCCGGGAGTGCAGGGCTTCAGCATCGGGGACCGCGTGGCGGTGGACCCGGTCACAAGCTGCGGTACATGCTACGCGTGTTCCATCGGCCGTTCCAATGTATGCGAGAACCTCGAGGTGTTCGGAGTCCACAGGCACGGAGGGTTTGCAGAGTACGTCGCACTCCCGGTAAAAAACCTTCATAAGATCCCCTCAAGCTGGTCCTTTGAGAAGGGATCCCTGGTGGAGCCTTTCACCATTGCGGCCAACGTCCTGTCCCGGACCGAGTGTTCGGGAGCGGACCGGCTGCTGATCATGGGCGCGGGGCCCATCGGCCAGGTGATCCTCCAGGCGGCGCGGAGGCTCGGAACGGCCTGCGCTGTGGCGGATATCGTGGACGTACGCCTCGAGAAGGCCCGCAGGCTCGGCGCCGAGGTCACAGTCAACACGAAGGACGATTCCCTCGAGGAGGCCATGGGGAAGTGGACAGGCGGAAAAGGAATTCCCCTTATCATCGATGCCGTTGGGATACCCGATCTTTTCCCGGTGTTCCTCCGGATGGCGTCGCCGGCGGGAAGGATAGGGCTGCTGGGGTTCTCGAAAGCCCCGTCGGAGCTTGTACAGCTGGAAGTGGTGAAGAAAGAGCTCTCCATTTACGGGTCACGGCTCAACAGGAACAAGTTTCCCGAGGTCATTTCCTGGTTCGAGGACGGATCGGTGGAACCCGAACTTCTCGTATCTCACCGCTATCCCTTCGAAAAAATCAGGGAGGCAATGGAGTTCATTCAGGACAATCCCTCCGAGGTCTGCAAGGTCATCCTCGAGTTTTAGACTGCCGCACCGGAAGAAAAAACAGCAGGCCCTCCCGTACGGGAGGGCCTGGATCGTTCAACGGCAGTGTCCGGGTGCTGTCAGCTACACGTCCAGGTTTCTGACCTCGTGGGCGTGGGCGGCGATGAACTCCCTCCGGGGCTCCACCTTGTCCCCCATGAGGATGCTGAAGTACTCGTCGATCTCCATGAGATCGTCGATCTCCACCCGCTTGAGCACCCGGTTCTGGGGATCCATGGTGGTCTCCCAGAGCTGGTCGGGATTCATTTCACCGAGGCCCTTGTACCGCTGCACCGATATTTTCGACGAGTCGGACGCACCGTCAAGGATGGTGCGGAGTTCCTTCTCACTGTAGCAATAGGTGACCGTTTTCCCCTTCTGCACACGGTAGAGGGGCGGCTGGGCGAGGTAGAGGTACCCTTTCTCGATGATCGCGGGCATGTAGCGATAGAAAAACGTGAGCAGCAGCGTGCTGATATGGGCTCCGTCCACGTCGGCGTCAGTCATGATGATGATCTTGTGGTACCGCAGCTTTGCCGGGTCGAAGTCGTCCCCGACCCCTGCGCCGAATGTCTGGATCATGGTGCGGATCTCCTGGTTGGCGAGCACCTTGTCGAGACGCGCTTTTTCAACGTTGAGGATCTTGCCCCGGAGCGGAAGGATCGCCTGGAACGTCCTGTCCCGTCCCTGCTTGGCGCTGCCTCCTGCCGAGTCTCCCTCCACGATGTAGACCTCGCTGTTTTCCGGGCTCTTGCTCGAGCAGTCCGCCAGTTTTCCCGGAAGGCTCATCCCCGACATGGCCGACTTGCGGACCAGTTCCCTCGCACGCTTCGCGGCTTCCCTGGCCTGTCTCGCCTTGATGGCCTTTTCCACCACCGACTTCACCACCTGGGGATTGTCCTCGAACCAGGAGAGCAGCCCTTCGTAGACGATGGAATCGACGATCCCCTTCACGTCGCTGTTTCCGAGCTTCGTTTTCGTCTGACCCTCGAACTGTGGATTGGCCAGCTTCACCGACACCACGCACGTGAGCCCTTCCTTGAGGTCGTCGCCGGTGAGATTGTCGTCCTTCTCCTTCAGGTACTTTTCCCTTCGTGCAGCTTCGTTCACGCCCCTGGTGAGAGCGGTGCGGAGGCCGGAGACGTGTGTTCCCCCCTCGATCGTATGGATAAGGTTCGCAAACCCGAAGACCCGCTCGAGGTACCCGTCGTTGTACTGCAGCCCCAGGTCCACAGACGTGCCGTCTTTTTCCCCGGATATGGTGATGGGCTCGGAGAAGAGCACGGTCTTTCCACGGTTCAGGTATTCGATGAACGACTTCATGCCCCCGTCGTACCGGTACTCCTTGATCTTCTGTTCCCTCTTGTCCTCCAGGGTGATCGAAAGGCCCGGGTTCAGGAATGCCAGTTCCCGCAGCCGTGCACCCAGCACGTCAGGAGAGTATTTGACATCCTCGAAAATCTCCCTGTCGGCCATGAAATGCACCAGTGTGCCGTTCTTTTCCGTGGGTATTGCATCCGAAAGGTCTGTCACCGGAATTCCCCGTTCGAACCTCTGGGTCCGGGACTCCCCGTTCCGGCAAATAGTGATCACGAGCCATTCGGAAAGTGCGTTCACTACCGAGACGCCCACACCGTGGAGGCCTCCGCTCACCTTGTAGGCGGCGTTGTCGAACTTTCCCCCCGCATGGAGGGTCGTCAGCACCACCTCGGACGCGGGGCGTCCGTTGGAGGGGTGCGGGTCGGTAGGGATCCCCCGGCCGTTGTCCTCGACAGAGATGCTTTCATCTGTGTTGATCGTTACGTAAATAGCCGTACAGTACCCGCCGATGGCCTCGTCAACAGAATTGTCCACCACTTCGTAGACCAGGTGGTGAAGCCCCCTGGCGGCCGTGTCGCCAATGTACATTCCCGGACGTTTGCGGACGGCCTTCAGTCCCTCAAGGACCTGGATACTGCTGGCAGTGTACTGTCGGGCAGCCGGACTCATTGTCATGATCTGTTTCCTCCCGTTCGTCTGCGAAGAGGCGCAGCGTTCTCCCTTGCCTCTTTGCGGAAAGCGTTGTATCTTTTACCCAGCGTCTCGGGCCTGAAGCCCGTAGCCAGTAATGATCCGTTCCGAAGGTAAATTGCGGTCTCGCCGTCATAGCGTACGATGGCAATGATCCGCCGGATGGAGACGATGCCCTGTCCTTCCAGAGGAATAAACATGTTTTTCCACTCCGTTCAATAAATGTCCAACTGATCTATTATATCAGAACCGGAGCGGGTTTTCAGGGCAAAAACAGGCGTGAGGAGGAGAGAAAAGTGAAACTGCAATCTGTACGTTCTGCAGTCCGGCAAACGGCAGCGAATTTTTTTCGGGAGGTAAAGGGGGAGTGGAAGGCATTCCTCGCCGTAACTGCCGGAGTTACTATCCAGGCAATGGCGGTGGTGCTCTTCGTGCTTCCGAACCGTTTCCCCGACCTTGGGGTGTCGGGCATCGCGGTGCTGTCGAACTACGTCTTCGGTATTTCCCCCGCATGGGTGATCCTCATCTCAAACGCCCTGCTTATGGCATGGGCCTGGAAGGAACTCTCCCCAAGGTTTGTCCTTTGGACGGCCTGGGCGGTCGTGCTTTTCTCCCTGCTGCTGAAGGCCTTTGAATTTGTTCCGGTCCCCCTTATCGGCGATAAATTTATGGCGGCCATGGTCTCCGGCGTCATACGGGGACTTGGCGCAGGCATCGTCTTTCGGGTGGGAGGATCCACGGGAGGGCTTGACATCCCCGGGATGGCATTGAGAAAGCGGTACGGAATAGAGATGGGGCAGTTCTCCATCTATATCAACCTGGGCATCCTCGTGCTCTCGTTCTTCGTGATCGGGCTCGAAGCCGCGATCTACGGCGCCGTAGGGCTCTACGTATTCGGCATTGTGCTCGACAACACAACGAGAGCCTTCGACCGCAGGAAACAGGCCCTCATCATCACCAATATCCCGGACGAAGTGTCGGCCTACATTAATCTTACCCTCCGCAGGGGGGTCACCAGGCTCGACGGCATCGGCGGGTACTCGAAGCAGCCCCGCCCCGTTCTCATCACTCTGCTGGAACCGAGGCAGGCCATTTCGCTGAAAAGATTCCTCGCGGAAAACG
>JAAYJB010000266.1 GCA_012523155.1 Synergistaceae bacterium
AAAAGCGCAATATCTCTTTTTTTATTGGTTATCGTTTTCTTTTCCATCAAAAACCTCCTTCCATTTCGTGGTCTTTCTGCTGAAATCACTTTTTTAAAACAGTAAAAGAACGTTGATCTATTCTGACCTATACAAGTCACTCCCCTACTCCACTCTTCCCGGCAACCTTATTATTTCCTGTTTTACTGGTTTTCACGGTCAGCCATATTTCTGCAAATACAGACTGTCACTGGATCCGTAGGTATTTCTTCTTACGGAATCATTGTTGTACGGTTTTCCTTTTCGACTTTTTCACATCTTCAACCGTTATATTCGTAAATGACGCTTGAAAAGGATCGCAATGTACATCCAGGTTCACAATTTTGGCCAGGATAAAGATACCTTATGTTCATTGTGTATACCTTTAATTTATCTGCACTCTGATATTCATAATGTTTCTTTACAGGTTATGTAAAACTTTACTGAAGAAAACGGGAAATAATGCAAGGCAATCATATTTCTTTTACTCTGAATACATTTAAATACTTCACAACTAAATTCCCAAGCTGCTTCCCCCTGAAACCGTATGCAGTACCGCGTGAGGTCAAAGTCATGCATGCCTCGTGATTCCCCTTGCGGTTAAATGATAAGTGTTGTTTTTTAAATGCTGCATGTTCGGATTGGAGACTGGAATTGGAACCGACAAAATTACAGACTGTGATAACACAGCACTATAGGCAGAAAATCAACCTATCCTTTTTCAACACTATTGGCTCGAACTCGGGTATGTCATTCCAGAGTAGTCATGTAACTGGATAATTTTGGGACGGAAAGCTCTTGAAGAAATGTTTCGGGAGTGTATTGCCTGATGGAGTTTCGGAAAGAACGTTAGTGTGTTGATTCGAATTTTTCACGGGAAGTTGCTTCATAGGTTTTTAGTCGGCTGCGTGGAATCCATTCATGATGACAGGAGCTGCGATTTCCTGATCCTGCCTGTATTTTTCCATTCTTCCAGTGTGCTCTCAAATTGCGGGGCCATGTCTTCCGGTACCGAACATGTGACAGATACCTCGGAAGCATACTCGAAAACCTGTTCTTCACGGGGTGCCTCACAGGAGTCAAGTAATCTTTCCATGAGCTTGATCATGTCATACGGCATAACGACCACATAACGGACTGATCTTCTTTTTTCAACTATTCCCGTCATGCTGAGCAACTCGGATGCCGAGGTGCCGTATGCCTCGATCAGGCCCCTGACACCAAGTTTCTTTCCTCCAAAATACCTGGTGACTACGAGGAGCGTATTGGTAACGTCATAAATATGTAGGGCACCAAGGATAGGTTTTCCGGCTGTACCGGCAGGCTCGCCGTCATCTGAGAAATACTCCCGAACTTTTTCAGTGCCGATCCGGTAGGCCCAGCAGTTATGGGATGCCTGCCGATGTTCTTCTGAAACAGCCTTCAATTTTTCCCTGGCTTCTTCTTCGGAAATGCAAATCTTTATAGAAGCGATAAAACGGGATTTCTCAATTTTTATTTCATTTGAAAGTTCCGCTGCAGGCTGACGATACCTGTCAGTCATATAGGCCAGGCGTCCTTCATTCTTTTATAGGTTTCCCGAAGGCCTTCCGCAACGACCCTTACCTCGGCAAAGACGGGCATAAAATTTGTATCACCGTTCCACCTGGGAACAACATGAAGATGAAGATGACCATCAAAACCGGCCCCGGCAACCTTGCCAAGATTGATGCCGAGGTTGAATCCCTGGGGGGTCATCACTTTCTTCAATACTTCGATGCATGTACCTCCAAGCCTGTGGAGTTCCAGCATTTCCTCGTCGGACAGCGTCTCATAATCAGCTGTATGGCGATAGGGAGCGACCATAAGATGCCCCGGATTGTACGGGAAGGCGTTGAAGATAACGAAGCAGTTTTCCCCCCGGTGGAGGATAAGCCGTTCCTCGTCGTTGTCTTCATTGGGAAAATCGCAGAAAATGCAGCCTTCCTGCTTTTTCGAGACCTGGATATAGGCCATACGCCAGGGAGCAAAAATGTTTTCCATAAAACCATCCCTTCAAAAATGTTTCACGTGAAACATTTCGTTATTTTTTTCTCAATGTTTCCCTGATAAACATCCAGCCCTGGTAAATTCCAAACACTGTCGTCAGTAATGGAAGGGCGACATTCAGCCACTCCGGATATCCTGCCTTTACCAGGTATCTGGCTCCGAGAACACCCAAAAAAGCATATCCTCCTATCAAAAAACCCGTGGAGAGTATTTTACCGTATACTATCAGATCGTCGATTCCCTTCACTCGTTTTCTCCTTATCCGCCGGGAAACAGTTCGTCGCCTTTTTCCTCGAGGAACCGGAAGAAATGTTCAAGCTGTTCGTGAGTAAGGCCGTCTATGGATACTTTTGCCTTGTTGGCGCTGCCGGTTACCTTCAGGGAAATTCCCCGTCCCCTGGCCATTTCCGAAACGGTCTGGGGAATCCTTATGAAATACCGTGAAGGCGTTGCTTCCGGCTGTTTCCTGCCTGTTTTCGCCCGCTTTACGGCGTCCTCTACCTGCCGTACGGACATTTCTTTTTCCTCCGCGGTTCTGGCGAGAGCAATTATCGCCTCCGGTGAATCAAGGGAAAGGAGTGCACGGCAGTGACCTTCCGAAATAAGATTTTCCGCAAGCATATTTTTTACTTCCTCGGGAAGCTGCAGCAGCCGTATCCTGTTCGACACCGCTGTTCGGCTCCATCCGATCCTGGCGGCGGCTTCCTCCTGGGTGAGGCTGAAGTCATCAATGAGGTCCGACAATGCAGCTGCTACCTCAAGAGGCGACAGGTCTTCCCGCTGTATGTTTTCCACCAGCGATATTTCCCGAAGTTCCCTTTCCGTACCCTGTATCACCCGTACAGGGACTTCCTCAAGACCCGCTGCGGAGGCTGCCCGCCATCGTCTTTCACCCGCCACTATCTCGTAGTCTTCCGTTCCTTCAAGCATCCTGACGACAAGGGGCTGGACGACGCCATGGATCCGTACGGATTCCGTAAGGGATTCAAGGGCGACTTCATCTATCTCCCTCCTTGGCTGGGAGGGATTGGGACGAAGCTTCCTGACCGGAAGAGAGTGTATGTATTCGGGTCCTTTTTTTTCACCGTCAGTTGATTCCCGGGGCATTGAGAGGAGTGCACCCAGGCCCTTTCCTAGGGCTCTCGTTTTAGCCACAGTCCGGACACCTCCTTTGCCAGGTCGCTGTACGCCTGGGCTCCCGAGGAGGCCGGGTCGTAATAGCATATGGGAGCGCCGTGGCTCGGCGCCTCCGAAAGTTTTACATTCCTCGGAATAACGGCGGAAAAAGCCTTTTCCCCGAACTGCCGGCGTACCTCTTCAGCCACCTCGCCGGAAAGCCTTGTCCTGGAGTCGAACATGGTGAGAAGCACACCGTCTATGGTCAGGTCCGCATTGAGGCTGTCCTTTACGAGCCTTACAGTCCGGGCAAGCTGACCAACACCTTCAAGGGCATAGTATTCGCACTGTATGGGTATGATGAGCCTGTCAGAGGCCACAAGGGCGTTGATGGTGAGCATTCCCAGCGAGGGAGGGCAGTCAACCACGGCCACGTCGTACTCGTCGAGGGTGCCGAGGCTTCTCCGAAGCCTCGTTTCCCGGCTGATAACGCTTGCCAGCTCCACTTCAGCTCCTGCAAGGTCGATGGTGGCGGGAAGGATAGAGACCCCTTCCCACTGGGTCGGGACGATGGCATTTCTTGCTTCGGTCTCTCCCAGAAGAACATCGTATAGGCTGAAGTCGATTTCGGAGGGCGAAATTCCCAGTCCGCTGGTGCAGTTGGCCTGGGGATCAATGTCCACGGCGAGGACCGAATACCCGAGCCTTCCGAGCTCAGCCGCGAGATTGACGCACGTGGTCGTTTTTCCAACTCCGCCCTTTTGGTTGGATACCGTGAGTATGAGCAAGGGGGCGTCACCTCCACCAGTTTATTTTTTCCGCCATGCCCGCTTTCCGTGGGAACCGGGAGGGACAGGGGGCATTTTTTTTCCACAGGACGAGAAAAAGCTGTTTTCCCTCCACATCATAGGAGACAAGGGATGGAGAGGATACGCCCATGCGGTTCCATTTTCCTTCAAGGGGCTCCAGTTCATCGGCAAAGAGCGGTCCTTTCATGGCGAGAATTTCTCCCCCGACGGAGACGAGAGGCGACAGGTACTCGAGCAGCACACCGGCAGAGGCAACTGCCCGCGCACCGGCGAAAGAAAAGGATTCCCTGGCCTTCAGGGCGTACTCCTCGCACCGGCTCCATACGACACGGACGTTTGACAATCCGAGCTCCCGGGCCATGTCCCCAAGTGCTCCGCATTTTTTGCGAACGCTGTCGAGAAGGGTCACTTCCAGGTCCGGCCTGCAGATAGCCCATACGATGCCCGGAAGCCCGCCACCGGAGCCGACATCGATGACTGCTCCTTTACCGGGCAGAAACGGCACGGAGCAGAGACAGTCAAGTATGTGCTCTCTCCAGAGTATTTCAGGTTCCCTTGGACCGGTCAGGCGTATTTTACCCCCGTATGACGCCAAGGCGTCCCTGTAGCGGAGAAGGGCATCCCCGTAGAATGAAAGCTGTTTTTGAACGGCAGGTTCCACAACACTTCCCCTTTCACTCGTGGACTCGCTTCCTGACATTATATACCTTTCATCGCAGGAAAATCTCTTTTCCCGATCACCCGGGAAGGGTAAAATAAAGGAGAGGAGAGATTTCCATGTTTTCTATTGAATTCAGTACAGGCGGATACAAAACCTGCAGGAGGTTCTGATCATGAAACGGCTCGCGGTACTTTTCACATGTCTTGCCGCAGCAGCGGCGATGTACGCGGCCCTTTTGACCGCTGCGGACGCTCCGCACCCGGTTTCGTGCTCCATCGAGGTAAACGACGGTGATACCATAACTGCGCCTGTGGAGGGAGAACGGACCGTCATCCGGTATCTTCTCATTGATACACCCGAACTGCACCATCCGGCACGGCCCGAAGAAGAGCTGGCAAGGGAGGCCCGGGAAGCAAACATCCGGCTGGCTTCATCCGGCCGTGTGAGGATCGAGTACGACCTGGAGCGGATCGACAGGTACGGGAGGCTGCTGGCATACGTGTGGGTCTCACGTCCAGGGGGAGATCTGCTGATCAACGAGGAGCTGGTCCGCAGGGGGCTCGCTCTTCCTCTTGCCATTCCTCCCAACAGGAAATACGCGGACAGGATTTTCAGCGCCATGTCAGAAGCCAGAAATGAAAACGAAGGATTGTGGAGCAGGGCGGAGCGCCGTATTTTTACGGCAGCACAGGTATGGAACGAGGCTGCGGTTCTTGCCGGCTGCTTTATCACGGTACGGATGACCGTGGAAAAACGGGAGGAACGGGGGAGGAGGCTTCTCCTCAGGGAAGGAAAGCTGTCCCTGGCAGCGTACAGGGCCCCTGAGACGGAAGACCTCTGGTCTCTTAAGGAAGGCGACAGGGTACTTGCGGCAGGAAAGCTCATTCTTACCCGTACAGGCTGTGAGCTCCCCATCGTCTCGTCGCTCCAGGTGAGCGGGGATTCCGGCTGACGGAACTCCGGAATAAAAGAAGCCTTTTCATCCCTAGTGTTTTCCCCGGACTATCCACACATGGGCAGGTTATCCACAAAACCCCTTTTTTCAAGCTTTTTCGGAGGTGTTTATTCGCTTTATCCACGGACTTTTCCACATATCCACAATTCCACAGGTTTTCACAGGCCGCCATATGTGGGTTGAACAGGTTGCACTTTTCGATCTTTTATTTTCAGTAATACCACTCTATGCTCCCTGTCGGGCGTAGTATATAGTTTTTCCGTGGATGCTGTATTATAAAAAAGCATTACAGGCGAAACGAAAGGAAAAAGCAATGACGCGAATCGGAAAAAAACTCATTCTGGTCCTGGCAGCCTTTTCTGTCCTGTTGGGTGTTCCCGCATTTGTTCTGTTTTCCGGATACGACGCCGGCACAGGTTTTTTTCATTCAGCCCTTCTGGAAACCATGAGCAGCCTCAACGGATGGAGCATTTCCGCGGAGACGGTATCAGGAAACCCTGTGGTCGGCTACTCGGCTGAGAACGTTCGGCTCTCCTTTGAAAAAGAAGAAATGGCCCGTGCGGAAAGCCTGACAGTGGAACTTTCTCTTCTTTCCCTGCTCAGGGGAAGCGTAAAGGTGGACAAGCTGTCACTGAACCGGGCATCCGTTGCCACTGACAGGCTTTTCTCGGCTGTCCGCAGGACCGACCTCCCTGAATCGTCCGGAGGAATGCCCTTTCTGCCGGTGGTAGTGTTCTCTCCCGTGGAGCTCATCACACCCCTCGGAACTCTCTCTCTTGATCTGTTGAGGCTTTCACCCGGCAAGGGAACGGCAACGATCGAGGGGAGAGGGAATTTTCTCGGCACCAAGGTGGAGATCGGAGGCTCACTGGCAGCTGACAGTGTTGTCTATCTTACGGGCGGGTTCCTGAAAGCGGGGAGTACGGTTGTTTCATTGTCCGGCGAAGTCTCGCCGGAAATTTTCCTCGAAGGAAACGTGAATGATCTTGTGCTGGAAAAAGCCGCAGGTTTTTTCAACCTCCCATTCACTGCAAAGGGAACAGTAAACTCGACCCTTACCGTCAGCCGTCCCGGAGGGAAACTTCTGGTTTCGGGAGAGGGAGAAATAACCGGAGGAGACATCTGGGACCTTCTCATGGAAGGAAGGTTCACATGGTCCGCAGACGATGAAAAGGCAACCCTTTCCCCCCTGGATGGACGTGTATTCTCCTCGCCCGCCGGGGGAAACTTCTCCGTTTTTTTCGCAGAACAACCCTATGCAGAGATAAAACTCGGGCTTAAAGACGTTGATTTCGATGAATGGACACGGTTTTTCCCCTGGCTTTCATTCGGAAAGGGAAAGCTGTCCTCCCTGAGGACAGATCTTGAAGGTCCCTTCGATCAGCTGAGCGGGCCGGTTTCTTTCTCTTCACAAGGAAACGTCGTTCTCGAGGGTTTTTCTGTGGCGGACCTGAAGGGGAACGTAGTACTGTCGAAGGGAAACAGCATCGACCTGAACGCAGCGGGAAAATGGGAGGGTTCTCCCTTTGCGGCGAACGGAAAAGTGCATATTCTGGAGACGGGGAAGACGTCGACGAAAGTATCGGTCAGCTCTGATAAACTCAACCTGAAATCAGCCGGGACATCCTTCGCGCCGGGGCTTTCGCTGAGCGGAAACGCCAGGGGAGACCTCCAGCTGGAATATCCCCCGGAGGGCAAAATGACCCTGGCCGGGAAGCTTTCAACTCAGAAATTTTCTATCTGGGGAGTACAGCCCGAAAACCTCTCCCTTTCGTTTTCGGGCACTGCTGAAACCATAGCGGTCTCTGCATTTTCCATGTCCCTCCCAGGAGGAGGGACACTTTCCGGGGAAGGGGGACTGAGCGGCCTTACGGGGAAAACGCCGAAAATTTCCCTTGACGGCGAGGGAAAAAACATCAGGTGGTCTTTCGTGGAATCCCTGGCTGACGGGGAAAAACCCCTTGGAGCAGAGGGGCTTTTCGATTTGAAATGGTCAGTGAAGTCTCCCCTGGCATCGCCTGCAGCGGAGTTCGACCTCAGGGGCCGGAACACCGACCTTTCGAAGACACTTCCGCTGAGAAACATTTCATTCAGGGGAAAGATTTCCGGCAACGACCTTGTGCTCTCGGGGGGCAGCGCTGACCTTTGGGGCGGAAAAACCGTCTTTTCGGGAAAAACGTCTTTCGGAGCAAGTCCCTCCATTATCGTCAAGGGAACCTTCACCGGGCTTTCGCTGAAACAGGCCGCTCCGCAGCTGGACCTTGCGGCCGGCAAGGCGTCCGGAACCCTATCGGGAGAGTTTTCCCTTTCTGGAAAAACCCGGTCTCCCGTGCTGTCGCTTTCCGCGAAGGGATCGCCGGATCTTTCAGTGGAGGGTGTCTCCGTCAGCGCCTTCAGCGGAAAAGCGGAGGGAAACCTGCCGAAACTCCGCGTCTCGGCTTCTGCGAAGGTTTTCGACTCGCCGGTTTCCGCCGGGGGTACTATAGAAACGGGAGGCGGAGGAAAAACCGATATTTCAGTATCTTTTGGAAAGATCGATCTCCGGAAACTCTCTGAAGCCTTTTTCTCCGGGGCAGGCCTTGGGGGAACCATGGACGGGAAACTTGCCCTGGTGAAAAGCGGAAAAGGGAAACTCTCAGCTGTTTTCACGGGTACGTCTCCCATGGTAACATTCCATGGTATGCTGGTTGAGAAGGTAAAGGCTTCGCTGAAGCCTGACGGCAAAGACGCTTTCTCTATTGACGCCGAGGGTACCCTCGGAAAAAGCACCGTATCGGTTGCCGGAAAGCTTGCCTTTACCAGGTCGGGTACGGAGATTTCCCTTCGCAACAGTAAAAAGATCGATATCGCCGCGACTGCTGTCGGGCTTTCGAGCCAGGCGGCAGGGAACTTTACGGGCAAGGCCGATTTTGATGCGAAAGGGGTAATCAGTGAAAAGGACTATTCCTGGACAGGAAAAATAACATCCCCCCTTCTCGGTTTCTACAGGACCGAAGCGAAGGATGTCACTGTTCCCTTCACCTGGAAGAACGGTGCCGTCGAGATCAGGAACGGCAAGGCGAATTATTACGGTGGCGCGACGGCATTCTCCGGAAAGGTCGACCCGAAGACAATGCGGTGGGAAGGAAACCTCACCGTAAAGGGCATGGACATGGAAGGAGCCACGAAACGGCTTCTCGGCGGGCAGGGAAAGGTTGCGGGCAAAGCCGATCTCACGGCCAGGGGAACGGGCACCGGGGGAATGATCGGCATGGTTTTCGGAAGCGGGCAGCTTTCAGCAAAAGAAGGAAGCGTCTCCGGATTCAGCGCCCTCAAATCGGTGTCGGACTCGGGAGAGATCAGGTTCAACTCCATCCTTGCCAGTTTCAACCTTGACGGGAGAAATATCTTCCTCATGCCGGGCAGCAGGGTCTCCGCCCCCGTGGGGGACAAAATCTACCGCTATTTCTCCGCAAGCGGGTCACTTGGGTGGAACGACTCGCCCCTTGACCTGAAGTGCATGGGAGACATCAACGTCCGTGCGCTCAATGCCTTTCTCGGGGCACTGCAAGGCATACTCGCGGTGGACGGGAATCCTCTCACCGACCCGGCATTTCTGCAGAATTTTCTTTCCGGGCTCCTGGGGGGAATGTCCGTAAAAGATTTCCGTGAGACATCATTCAACGTGAAAGGAACGTGGGATTCTCCGCTCCTGACAGACATCAAGGTGACCTCCAATACACCTGCGGCTTCCTTTTCAAGGCCCAACGGCTCTTCGGGCAAAGATGAGACAAAGATCAAGATCACCCTGGAAATTCCCACGGGAGAGGGAAAAGATACTTCGCCCAGCACCGAGGATCAGATGAAGAAACAGCTTCTTGAGAATATAATGAAACAGATCATCAGACCGGGGGAATCTTCCCAGGAATGAAAACAGTGCAAAGGGGATCGAATATGGAAAATAAAAGCATGGGGCAGACTCAATGAATTCCTTCCGCTACAGGACCGTTTTTCTCTCGGACCTTCACCTGGGAACACCATGGTGCAAGGTGAAAAGCCTGGTCCGTTTTCTTTCTTCCCTCGAGTGCGAAAAACTGTATCTTGTCGGGGACATAATCGACGGCTGGAAGCTGGCCCGGAGGCCTGAATGGCCCTCATCCCATTCATCCGTCATACGGTCCATCCTCTCCATTGCGGGCAGGACTCCAGTTACATATATCCCGGGAAACCACGATGAATTCATGAACGAGTTCGACGGCAGGTCGTTCTGCGGTGTGAAAGTCTGTAAGGAGGCCGTCCATACAGGAGCTGACGGAAGGAAGTATCTCGTGACCCACGGCCACGAGTTTGATGCCGTCATGCAGCACGGCAGATGGCTTGCCTGGCTGGGTGACAGGGCTTACGATATTACCCTGCGGCTGAACTCGGGGATCAATGTAATCCGCTCCGCAGCGGGCTTTGAAGAATGGTCCCTGGCCGCCTTCCTCAAAAGGAAGGTAAAAAATGCCGTGAAGTTTTTCAGCCGCTACGAGACCCGCATCGCGCAGTCTGTAAGGAAGAGCGGTGCAGAGGGGATCATCTGCGGTCACATCCATAACCCCGCCGCCAGGGCGTTTCAGGGTATATGTTACTTCAACTGCGGAGACTGGATCGATCACTGCTCAGTCCTTGTGGAACACAAAAACGGCGCAATGGAGATCATCAAGGGGTTCGACAAAATGATTCCCGCGCCCGCATTTCCGGCATTCAGGGGAAGTCAGTCCGGAGCCGCCCCGGCTGCGGACTGACTTCATTTCACTGCGACCTGCACCCCGTCGCTTATTTCCGCCGAAGGATGGAGGATCACATGTTCTCCCTCCGTAAGACCATCGAGCACCTCGGCACGGATCCCGTCGTTCTGCCCGATACTGATCCTCCGTGAAACGGCTTTTCCTTCCGCCGCGATAAAGACCGTCCAGTCTCCGCCCCTTCTGAACAGTGCACTCATGGGTACCAGGAGGGCTTTTTCGCTCCTCCTGACGATTATCCTGACCTCTATCCTGTACCTGTCGCCGAGGCGGTACTCCCGGGGAACAGGGTCCAGGAAATCGATCCTCGCCCTGACCCGCTGCTCTTCGACCCCGAGGGCTGAAATTTTAGTGAATCCGCTCCGTTCCACCAGCGATACCCGCCCTGCCAGGGGAACATCACCTCCCCAGCCGGTGATCCGCACCTCCGATCCCGGCATGACGACAGCGGCATCCACGGAGAAAAGATCCACTTCACCTTCCAGGTCTTCAGGATCACCCACTTCAAGGATAGGGGTTCCCGCGGGAAGGGTCCGGGCACTCTCTTCAAATACGTTCAGCACAAATCCGTCCACGGGGGAGAGGATCCGGATCTCCTTCGAAGAGGATTCTGATGAACCCTGGACCAGGGCTGACCGGGCCTGTTCGGCCTCGAATTCGGCCATCTTCAGGGAAAATCCGGCAGATTTTACAACTTTTGACATTGACTGCATCCCGTTCCGGGCAATATCCCATTCCTGCCTGGCGATCCCCCCTGAAGGGAGAAGCCTGTCAAGCCGTTCAAACTGTATTCGTGCAAGCTTGTAATCTTGCTCTGCCCGCTCCAGTTCACTCCGGCGGAGGGATATAGCCGCTTCCGCGGCTTTCAGCCGTGCCTCTCCCTCGGCGACCGCACGTGATGAAAGGAGACCGGCAGGCTCTCCCTTCATCACGGCCAGCACTGTACTGCCGGCAGATACGGCATCCCCGGGACGAAGGGCGACCCTGTTGAGAAAACCGCCCGCAGGGGAGGAGACGATGTACCTGTGACGGATCTTTGTTTTTCCCTCCTCTACGACAGATACTTCAAAAAGCCCCCTTGATATTTTCTCCGTCTCCACCCGAACCGGCTCAGGCCAGAGAGATACAACCGCAGCGGCAAGAACGAGGAGGGAGATGATGAGGAAGACCACCCTGCGCAGCATCCTCCGTATTTTCGCGTTGTTTCTGCCTGAAGTGTTGGGACTCATGGGCGATTCCTCCTTTATTCCCCTGATTTCAGCACGGCGAGCAGGTCAAGGGATGAGACCTTCCG
>JAAYJB010000037.1 GCA_012523155.1 Synergistaceae bacterium
GCCGCCGGCGAGAAAGCCCGCGATACAGACGAGGGGGACGGCAGCCGCGGGAGGAAGGGACCCGGCATGGATGCCTGTCCAGGCCGCGGCTATGGCCCCGGCAAGCAGCTGCCCTTCCGCACCGATGTTCCAGAATTTTGCGCGGAAGGCAAACGCTGCGGCGAGCCCGGTAAAGGTGAGAGGGGCGGCCTTCACGCATGTCTCCAGAAAGTTGTACCTGGTGCCCAGTGCCCCCCTGAAGAGTGACGCATAGGAGAGCCGGATATCCCCCCCTGCCGCCAGGATGGGAATGGCCGAGAGGGCCAGGGTGACGAGGATGGCCCCGACGGGAACGAGTACCTGGATCCATCCCGGAAGAGGGGAGCGTTTCGCAAGGGTCAGGCGCATGTGCTTTCCACCCCGCTCATCCACAGTCCTACCTGTTCTCTCGAGGTCTCGTTCCGGCCGGCGATGCCCGTGATCCTTCCCTCGTACATGACGGCCACCCGGTCGCTGAGCTGGAAAATTTCGTCGAGATCTTCGGAAATCAGGAGGATGGCGGCGCCATTGTTCCGGGCCTCGAGGATCCTTCCGTGGACGTATTCTATGGCTCCGACGTCGAGACCCCGTGTGGGCTGGGCGGCCACCACAGCCCTCGGGGCCCCGGAGAGTTCCCTGGCGATGATGATTTTCTGGAGGTTTCCTCCCGAGAGGGTCCTGGCTTCAGCGTACCTCCCGTCAGTCTTTATCCCGAACTCATCGATGAGGCGGTCTGCGTGTTTTCCTACAGACGGTCGATCCAGCATTCCTGTTTTTCTGAACCGGCAGTGGTTTTCGAGGATCATGTTGTCCTCCACAGAGAGCTCCAGAAGCAGTCCCGTGGTCATCCTGTCCTCGGGAATACGGCCCATGCCGCTTGCGATTGCTGCCCTGGGATTTGCCGTAGGGATCTGTTTTCCGTCCACTGAAACGGAACCTGATACGGGACTTCGAAGTCCGAAGAGAGCCTCCGCGAGCTCACGCTGCCCGTTGCCCGATACGCCTGCAAGGCCGAGGATCTCGCCGGAAGCGATCTTAAGGGAGACATCCCGCACGGCGTGAAGGTTCCTGTCGTTTTTTACGGTGAGCCCTGAAATTTCAAGCATCGTGTTTCCGGCCCGTTTCACGGATTGATACCGCCTCTCCGGAAGCTCTCTTCCTACCATGAGGTTCGCCAGTTCCCTCTCGCTGGTTCCGGATATGTCCCGTTCGGCGGCCACAGCGCCCTTTGCGAGGACCACCACGCGGTCAGCTATCCCCATCACCTCGCGGAGCTTGTGAGAGATGAAAATGACGGAACATCCTTCTGCTGCAAGGGTTTTCAGGGTGGAGAAGAGGTCCTTCGTCTCAAGGGGGGCAAGGACTGCAGTGGGTTCGTCGAGGATGAGGATCCGGGCGTTCCTGTAGAGGGACTTGAGGATCTCCACCTTCTGCTGGCCTCCTATGGGGAGCGTCCAGACGGGGGCGTCCGGGTCTACTGAGAGCCCGAATCGTTCCTGGAGGGCGAGAAGCTTCTTCCGCGCGGCGCTGAGGTCAAGAAAAAACCGTCCGCCGGAGCTTCCCACCACAACATTTTCCAGTACAGTCTGGGAGGGAACGAGGGTGAAGTGCTGGTGCACCATACCTATTCCCCGGGCGATGGCGTCACCCGGAGACGAAAAGGAGACCTTTTCTCCCCGTATGCGGATCTCGCCGCCGTCCGCGGCATAATATCCGAAGAGGATGTTCATGAGAGTCGTTTTGCCGGCGCCGTTTTCGCCGAGCAGTGCGCAGATCTCTCCCTCCCTTAGGGTGAAATTCACATCGCTGCTGGCTGTTACATCGAGAAATGTCTTCCGTATGGAGCACATTTCAACGACGAAGGGCGAATTCCGCCCGTCAGAAGGGGATCCGGCCGGTGGAGTCTTTTTTTCACAGAGTTCCGCTGCCTGCATTATTTCCACACCTTTCAGGCTGCACTGCGTCAGTACAGGTATTTTTTAGCCGGAAAAAAGGGCCGGGAAACCGGCCCTTTCATCTCAATCTGTTGTGAGTTCCGTCTCGATGACCGGTACCTCGAACTTCCCGGCCAAAATTTTTGCCTCCATCTCCCTGACCTCGGCGATCACTTCCGGGGGGAGCTTCTTCTCGAATTCGTGGAAGGGGGCGAGGGATGCGCCTCCTTTTGCCATCATGGACCACTCCTTCAGATTATCCGCTTTCCATGTGCCCTCCCTGACGGTGTCGATGCTGTGGCGCACGGTGGGGTACATGTCCCACACGGGGCCGGTGATCACTGTTTCCGGCGCCAGGCTGTTCTGGTCCATCATGTTTCCGAAGGCCGGAACGCCTTTTTCTTTTGCCGCTTCAAACACGCCGAACCGTTCGGCGAAGATAAGGTCGGCCCCCGCCTCGATCTGGGCCAGGGAGGCCTCCTTTGCTTTCGGGGGATCGAACCAGCTGCCGATGTAAGCGACCTTGACTTTTACTGAAGGATTGACCGAAAGGGCTCCCTGCCGAAAGGCATGGACAAGGCGGTTCACTTCCGCGATGGGAATGGCGGCCACTATACCGAGGGTTCCGGTTTTTGTCATCCGGCCGGCAATGATGCCGCAGAGGTATGAGGGTTCGTGGATCCAGTTGTCGAACACGGAATAGTTCGGTTCCTGGGGAGCAAATTCCGACCCGAAGGCGAAAGCCGTTTCAGGATAGTCCTTCGCTACGCGGCGTGATGGTTCTTCACCCGCGAGAAATGCATCGCCGACGATGAGGTCGAAGCCCCGTTCAGCGTACTCCCTGAGCACCCGCTCGAAGTCTGCGGCCCCTACTTTCTCGGCGAATTCGTAGGTAATGCCGAGTTCCTTCTGTGCCTGAAGGCAGGCCTGGTGAATAGCCCCGTCCCAGGGTTCCTCGATGGCTGTCTGGAAAACGGCGGCGAGTTTGAATTCCTTATATTCCTTCGCTTCCCCCGTACCGGACAGGAAAAACGCTGCCAGGAGAATTAGCGCCGCGAAACGGTATTTCATTCTGAACACCTCCACGTAATGTTCGGTTCCTAATGCTGCCTGGGGCATTGTAGCAGAACCATAAAATTATGCAACCGGTTACGCAAAGTTTTTGAATAGCATTTCCCTGCGGAGCCATGCACGGAAAAGAGCCGAGTTGGACGGGCGCCGGCGCCGATGCTACAATTTCTGAAGGTGAAGCTGTCAGGACCGAAGTGCGGCTGCTTCAGAATACCGAAGGGAGCATGGAAAAAATGGACTTGATCGTTCGAAACGCACGGCTGGCTGGAGGCGGGGAAGTTCGGGACATCGCTGTAAACGGAAGCGTTATCGCCGCCGTGGAGGAGCACATAGAGGAAAGAGGGGACTCGGAGATCGACGCCGGCGGATGCCTTGTCTGCCCGCCCTTTTCAGATCCCCACGTGCACCTCGACGCGGTTCTGACAGTAGGAGACCCGAGGTACAACGATTCGGGCACCCTTCTCGAGGGAATCGCCGTGTGGGGCGAGCGGCGTCCCTTCGTCACGAAGAAAGGACTGATGGAAAACGCCCGGGAAGCCGTGCTCTGGGAGGCGGCCAACGGCGTGCAGTTCATCCGGACCCATGCCGATACCACAGACGGTTCACTGGTGACAGTGGAAGCCCTCCTTGAGCTTAAGGAAGAGATGAAGGACGTGGCGGATATCCAGGTGGTGGCTTTTCCCCAGGACGGAATATACACCTTTCCTGACGGTGAGCGGAATCTCAGGCGCGCCGTGGAGATTGGCTGCGACTGCGTGGGTGCCATTCCGCACAATGAGCTGACGCGTGAGGACGGCGTCCGCTCGGTGGAGCTGGCCTTCGATCTTGCAGAGAAGTTCGGGCGGATGGTGGACATCCACTGTGACGAGACAGGGGACGAGCAGTCCCGGTTCGTGGAGGTCATGGCCAGGTGCGCCATCTCCATGGGCATGGGTGAGCGAACGGCCGCGAGCCACACCACTGCCATGCACAACTACGGCAACGATTACGCCCTGAAGCTCATGGGCATCTTTCAAAGGGCGAAGATGAGCTTCATCACCCTCCCCTTCGACAACTCGGTGCTCCAGAACAGGACGGACGGTTATCCCCGGCGGAGAGGACACACCCGGGTGGACGAACTGGACAGGGCGGGAGTGAACGTGTGCATCGGTCACGACTCCATAATGGATCCGTGGTATCCCATGGGGAAGGGATCCATGCTCGCCGCGGCGAACCTGCTTCTGCACACTGCCCACATGAGCGGGTACAGCCAGGTCTTCCGACTTTTCCGCATGATCACCGGCAATTCGGCGGAAACCCTTGGGGTCTCCGACAGCTACGGGATCGCCCCCGGAAAAGATGCGAGCTTCCTCGTGCTCGACGCGGAAGATGAATTTGACGCCATTCGTCTGCAGAGTGAATGCCTCTGGTCGGTGCGGCGGGGCAGGGTCGTTTCGCAGTCAGTGCCGGCAACTCGTACGGTGACGAGGGAGAGCGGGCGGAGGGACGTGGACTTTAAATGGAAGAGGATGACCGGAAAGGCGTGATGCTGCCGGCCGACGGATCTGAATCCGGAACACGGTGAAAGGAAGGGTATGGGAATGGCGAAGATAACAGCTCTCTGCGTGAGCACGAAGCGGCAGGAGCCGAAAAGGGAGGTCCCGGAAGCGGTTTTTGTCCCCGGGGGAATGGAAGGGGACTCTCACAGGGGAGTGACGGAGCGCGAGGTGAGCCTCCTCAGGGCGGAGGATATCCGGAAGGCCGAACGTGAAGCCGGGTTTCCGTTCCCGCCGGGATCCCTTGCGGAAAATATTGTTGCCGAGGGGCTGCCGGAGGAACTTGAAATCGGGACGGTCCTCGTTCTCGGAGAGAACGTGAGGCTCGAGGTGATCGAGAAGGGCAAAAAGCCCGGGGAACCGCATTCCTACGACTACCGGGGCTGGTGTCTTCTTCCGACGGAGGGGTATTTCCTGAAGGTCCTGCAGGGCGGTACGGTCCTCACGGGAGATCTTGTATCAGCTGAAAATCCGTCCGAGAGCTGAAAAAATTAACGGAGGGGCCTGTCGTGCCCCTCCGTTTTTACCATCGAATAATGGTTGCTCCCCATGAATAGCCAACTCCGAAACCTGCCACCATGACATAACTTCCCGGGTGGATAAGCCCCGCATCGGACGCGTCCTTCAGGGCCATGGGAATCGTAGCGCTCACAGTGTTCCCCTTGTTCTCCATGTTCATGAAGAATTTTTCCTCGGGGATGCCGATGACCTCCCTGAGGTGATTGAGCATGAGTTTCGTCGCCTGGTGGAAGACGAAAAGGTCCACGTCCCCCAGGCTTATGGAATGGGTCTCGAGGGCCTGGTACACGGCGTCCGGAACGGTGGTGAGGGTGAAGTTGAGCACTTCGGGCCCGTTCATGTAGAGATTTTCCGGTGTCCTGGTATTTCCCCATCTGTTTGTCCTTTCGACGGCGGTTTCGGCTGATCTCGGGGCTGCCCAGGCGCCGGCGGGAATGATGAGCTTGTCCCTGCCGCTTCCGTCAGTCCCCAGGACGAAATCTCCGATCCTGCCCGTCTCCGAACGCTCAACGAGAGTTGCGGCTGCCGCGTCACCGAAAATGGTTCTCGTGCTCTTGTCCATGGGATGGATCGTCCTGGTAAGAGTATCTGCGGTTATAAGCAGGATCTTCGAAGCGATCCCCGCGGAGATGAGCCCTTTTGCGAGGGCGAGCCCGTAGACGAACCCCGAGCATCCGAGGTTGTAATCAAGGGCCCCGATACTCTTTTTCAGCCCCACCATGTCCTGCACGATGCACGCCGTGGCGGGAAGATAGTGATCGGGACTCTCGGTGCACAGGAGAAGAAAATCGATGGTCTCCCTGTCCACGCCGTGTTCTTCAAAGAGCTTTTCCGCCGCCCTTGCCGCAAGGTCCGAGACCAGTTCACCGTCTACCACGTGCCGCTCCCTGATGCCCGTCTTCTGGTAGATCTTGTCCTCGGTCCAGGTTCCGAATTCCTGCACGAGCGATTTGTTGTCCACCACCTTTTCAGGAAGGTAATATGAAATCGCCGTTATGGCTGCTCCAAATCCTTTCATCTCTCTGCATTCCTCCACAATAGATTTTCAAGTTACGGGAGCATTATCCCATTGTCACTGGATGGTGACAAGCCCTTCTCGTGCGCACTCATCCTGTATCACTTGCAAAGAGCCGTTTCGTGGAATAAAGTAGTTCCGTATATTGCGAAGGGAGTGGTACCCGTGAACCGCACGATATTTTCTTTCCCCTTCCGCCTGAGGGAGATATGATGAACGGCCGGAAGCTGCGAATCCTGCACTGCGCCGACCTGCATCTTGACAGTCCCTTTTACGGGATCTCCGACATCTCCCCTTCTCTGGGATCATTTCTGCGCAAGGCCTCTTTCACCGCGTTTGAAAACGCCGTGTCCCATGCCATTGCCTCAAAAACCGATTTCTTTCTTGTATCGGGAGATATCTACGACGGCGAGGACAGAAGCGTACGCGCCCAGGTTTTTTTCCTCGAACAACTGAAGAGGCTTTCCGATGCGGGAATTCCTTCGTTTATAGCTGCAGGAAACCATGATCCCCTTTCGGGGTGGGAGGCGGACAGGGATTTGCCTCCCCTTGCGGTAAGGTTCGGTCCCGACGTGGGATCGTCCCCCCTGGTCACATCTGACGGGAAAAGGGTCGGGACCATACACGGCTACAGCTTTCCCGTACGGAACGTGGAGGAAAATATTGCCCTCCGTTTCGCGCAGAGGCGCGGCGAAGGGGTGAATATCGCCATGCTCCACTGCAATGCGGGAGGCCGGAAAGGGCACGAAAATTACGCGCCCTGCTCCCTTGACGACCTGAAGTCGGCAGGCATGGACTACTGGGCTCTCGGGCACGTCCATACGGCGGAAATTCTCTGCCGGACGCCTCTCATCGCCTATCCCGGAATCATCCAGGGAAGGCATGTAAGGGAATCGGGAGAGAAGGGCGTGTACGAAGTCGTTCTCACGATGCCCTCAGGGAGCCTTCCTGTATCTGCAGCGGCGGAGTTTGTTCCCTGCGATGCTGTTCGCTGGAGGAGCGAACAGCTTTCCATCTCTGGAATGGACCGGGACGAAGATTTTTTTCAGGCCCTTGACGGTCTTAAGGAGGAAGCGCGGAACGATGCAGGAGGAAGGCCGGTCATTCTCAGGGTGAGCCTCTCAGGCCGGGGAAGAGTGAATGAACTGCTCCGCCGCCCGGGTTTTCTCCGTGGACCAGGGGGACTTATGGATACCCTGAACACACAGGAGGCGGAGCGTCCGGATTTTGTCCACACGGTCGGTATTTCCGATACTACCGCACCCGCGCTAGACCTGGAGTTCCTGTCGGCGGGAGAGCATTTCGTCGGGGATTTCCTGAAGGAGGTCCGGTCCTTCACGAAGAGAGGGGACCTCAGGGGAGGAATGATGGATATCCTCAGGGAGAGGGGGCTGCTTGAGAAAATACGCCAATCGGGAGATGTTCTCGAAAGGATAGAATCTCTTTCTGAAGACGAAGTCGGAGAGCTGCTCGACAGGTGCGTGTTCTCGACCCTCTCGGGCCTGCTTGAAGGGGAGACCGGACTATGAGGATAACCGGATTCTTTGTGAACAATTTCGGGATTTTTTCCGGCGGGGGAGCGGATCTTTCGAAAGGGCTCACCGTCATTCACGGGGAGAATGAAAGCGGAAAAACGACGCTTATGAATTTTTTCCGCAGGATCCTGTTTCCCCGTGAGAAGGGTGCCCGTTTCAGGGGAAACACCTACGATCCTGTACTGGGAGGAAACCATGGCGGTACCGCGAGGATCCGCATGGAGGACGGCCGGCAGTATCTATTAACGCTGGACGGCACGAGAAATACCATTGCCCCCGTTGAGGGAGGAGTTCCAGACGATCTTTCCCCCGACTTTTTCTCCATCAGCCGCGAGGTGTACGAGAATGTTTTCGCCATGGGGCTGGCGGAGATGCAGTCACTCCAGCCGATCAATTCCTCCGGCGTGACGTCGCGTTTCTTCGCCGCAGGAGCCGGCCTGGGGTCCGCGTCTCTCCCGAAGCTGCTTTCATCGATGGAGGCTGGTGCGAACGAACTCTACCGGCCCGGAGCAAACGCCAGGAGCGCGTCGGCCGTGAACCGGCTGCTCGCTGCCCTGGAGGAGACCGATTCCGGTATCCGGAACCTCAGAGAACTGGACGGCGAATGGAGGCAGAAAAAAAAGGACCTTCTCGCCCTGGAGCGTTCCATGGAGGAGAAGAAAAAGAAGCTCGCATCGCTCAATGCAAGGCTGTCCGAGCTTGAACTGCTGGAAAAGGGGCGTGCAGCCTGGAAGGCGGTCCGGGAGGCCGAAGAGCGCCTGGGTGAACTGGAAGGGCTGCACCCGTTTCCCGGGAACGGCCTTGCCCGCCTGGAGCGGCTCAAAGATGAAAAAGAGCGCCTGCAGCGGGCCATTGAGGGAACACAGGAGGATATCCGGCGAAAAAAAGAGGAGAGATCAGAACTTGGATCAGATCCCCTGCTGAGATGCCTGGAATGTAAAGAAGAAATAAAGAATCTGGACCACGAAAGCGAGCGGTTCCGTTCGGCCCTTTCGCGGCGGGCTCTCCTGGAGAAGGAGACCGGTGCCGCCGAAAGGATATTCCTCCAAAACCTTGAAAACCTCTGTCCGTGGTGGACCGGGAAAGACCTTGACTCCGCGGATGTTTCCGCTGAAGCCATCGCATTTGCCAGGGAAAAGGCGGCGAGAAAGGCGCAGCTTGAAAAGCGGAAAGGGGAAGAGGAAAAGTCTCTTGCCCAGTGGAACCGTCTCCTTGAGGACAGGAGGAGTGAGGCTTCCTCTCTTGACAGGGAATTGTCGAAGGTAGAGGTAAGAGCCTGGAGGGCTCTCGATCGCTGGAAGCTGATAACTCATGTCAGGGATGTATTCGGTGAGCTCCGGGACGAGGAGTCGGAACTTGCGAAGCTTGAAGACGCGAGAAAGAACCTTGCACGGGAGAGGACCGCGGCGGCGGAACAGGAGCCGGACGCGCCGGGAAAACTGGTGGCCGGGATATCGGCTGTCCTGTTGGCAGTATCGGGAGGAGCGGCATACCAGTGGCATCTGACTTCCGACAGGGTCTGGAGCATTGGCGGTGCAGCGCTCCTGTGCGCATCGGCGCTCGCCTTTATTGCCCACAGGGACCAGGAGAGGCGCCACAAACAAAACTGGTCGTGGTGGAAGCGCCGCGTGGAGGAAATGGACGTGCGCATGGAGGAAACCATGGTGCTGCTCGATGACCAGATCGAAAGGATCCTGAAGCTTCAGGCGCGGATGGAGGATCTCACCGCGAAGCTCGGAATAAAGGTTCCCGGCTCCGACAGTGATGTGGATGCTCTTCTTGAAGAGGGAGAAAAGGATAACGCGGCAAACGAAAGGTTCGCCATGCTCACTGAGAGGAGCAGGCAGATTGGTGCCGTCGTGAGCCGTATGGATACAGAGGCGGCTTCCATGGAATGGGAGATCGAACGGATCGACGGGGAGCTGCAGGACCTCGTGTCCGAGTGGGAAAAGTGGGTTTCCCTGCATGGGTTTGACCGGAGCCTTGCTCCCGGTGATATGGAGGCCATGGTTCCGAGGATCCTTCAGCTGAGATCGGAGAAAAATGGCCTTGACGCACGAAAAGGCGAGATGAATGAAATCGGGGAATATATTGGATCGGTACGGAAGCGGATAGGAGCGCTCTCGACTGTTTTTGCGGATGGTGGGATGGCGCCTCCTGAATCTACCGATGAATCGGCCATACGATCCCTCGCGGACATCCTTGGGAGGGCTTCGGCAAAAAAAGGAGAAATCTCCGCCCTCGAACGGGAAATACAGTCTCTCTGCACGATCCTGGAAAGGCAAAGAAGCGACTCCGAAGCGGTAGGCAGGCGTACGGAGGAACTGTTTTCCTCCGCCGGAGCGGACGGAGAGGAATCTTTCAGGGAGCTCGCCATGCTGTGGGAGGAAAGGGAACGCCTGCAATCGGCGAAGCATCAGGAGCAGAAGGTGCTGGGCAGCCTCTTCGGGCAGGGTGACGGGATGTTCCGTGCACAGGAAATCCTGGCCGGGCTTCCTGTCGAGGAGTGCAGAAAGGAGATGGACTCCCTGAATGCGTCCTCCCTTCTTCTTGAAAAAGAGATAGAGGCACTCGCGGTCTCACGGGGAAGGGCTGCGCTCCAGGCGGAGCAGATCGCTTCTGACGAACGGCTGGGAGATCTTTTGTTCACCAGGAAGAGCATGGAGACAAAACTGGACGGGTATCTCGGGGAATGGCTGTCGGCAGTGCTTGCAAGGCATTTCCTCGAAGCGGCCAGGGAAAGGCATGAAAGGGAACGGCAGCCCGAGGTGATATGCCTGGCAGGAAAATATCTCGCACTTATGACTGAAGGCAGGTATACTCTTTTATCAAGAGGAGGAGAAAAGGGCTTTTCGGTGCTTCTCGAGAGCAGCGGCCCCTCCAGGGAGCGTAAGGAAGAGGAAAAATGGAGCTCCGGCCTGGCTGACCAGGTGTACCTCTCCATGAGACTTGCCCTTGCATCGCTCTGGGGCAGGAAATCAGAGCCCCTCCCGCTCATTCTTGACGACCTCCTGGTCCGTTTCGACGAGGGGAGACAGCGGGGAGCCGCGGAAGCGGTCCTCGAGGCGGCCGGTGAGAACCAGGTCCTTCTCTTCACATGCCAGAAAAATACGCTCCATATTTTCAGGAGTCTCGCTGAAGAAAAGGGCCTGTCCCCGGATCGCCTCTCATTCCAGGGGATCAGGCGGGGAACATTTCTCCCCGCCTGAGGCGGTTCCCAAAAAAATGAACTATCAGCGGGAGGGAAGGAATGCTTTTTTCCCTCCCTTTTGAAAGGCGGCAGGAAACCGTATGAATACAGCGGAAAGGCTGAAAAATATCGATGTAGGGCATGTTTCGTTCTCCGAACCGCTGAGCTCCCACTGCTCGTGGAGGATCGGCGGGCCTGCGGATGCCCTCGTGCAGCCGGATAGCGAGGAACAGATCCTCAGGCTGCTGGAGTTTGTACGGGGGGAGGGAATCCCGCTCCTGGTCATCGGAAGGGGAACGAACATCCTTTTTCCCGACGGGGGGATCCGGGGAGTAGTGCTGAAGCTGGGAAGACGCTTCTCCGGATTTTCATTCTCCGGGGCAAGAGTCCGGGCGAAGGGAGGTGTCTGGGTGCCCAGGCTCGTAAGAAACATTGCCGATGCGGGGCTTTCCGGCATGGAGCACGCCTCGGGTATCCCCGGGTCACTCGGCGGCCTTGTCACCATGAACGGGGGAAGCCTCAGGCGGAGCGTGGGGGAGAATATACTCTCGGTAGACGCGGTTTCCCATGCAGGAGAGATGCGCACTTTTTCCAGGGAGGAATGCGATTTTTCCTACCGTCATTCGTTCTTTCAGTGCTCCGGGACAAGGGATGAGGAACGGTGGATCATCCTTGGGGCACTTCTTGAACTGACCCCCGGCGACAGGGGAGCGATCCGCAGGGAGCAACTCCGGATCCTGGAAGAACGCAGGGTAAAGTTTCCCCATCACCAGCCGAACTGCGGATCGGTGTTCAGCAACGTACCCGCCGTCTACGATCTTGCGGGCCCTCCGGGTCGGATCGTCGAGGAGACGGGGCTCAAGGGAAAACAGGTGGGAGGGGCCCAGGTCTCCTTTTGCCACGCGAATTTTATCGTGAACATGGGCGGTGCGACAGCCCGCGACGTGCTCTCCCTCATCGGGGAAGTGAGGCGGAGGGTCTATGATCGAATCGGGGTCTGGCTGGATTGCGAGGTACGGTACGCCGACGAGCGGGGAGTCCTGGTGCCTGCTTCGGAAGCCTGCCTGTAGCAGTTGACTGGAGAAAAAGAGTTATTTGACCAGATAAAAACAGTCTCATGATACAATAAAACATATTATCAGTTTGGAGAATTCTGCCTGTTGCGGGCTAGAGGGGAGCGGTTTCATGGGGCGTTTTATTCTCCGCCGTTTTTTGATGCTTGTTCCTGTTCTCATAGGAGTCTCTGTTGTGGCTTTTCTCATAATCCAGCTTGCCCCCGGGGATCCTGCACAGCTTATGGCCGGGCTTGACGCGACCCAGGCGGACGTTGAGATGCTCCGGGAAAAATTTGGTCTGAACCGTCCCCTGGTGGTTCAGTACGGAATGTTCGTCCAGGGGCTCTTTTCAGGAGAGCTAATGTCTCTCCGGTATGAATCACCTGTTATGGAGGTGATTCTTCCGCGCCTGGGGCATACCCTGGTTCTTGCCCTCTCCAGCATCGTGCTGGCAGTCCTGATCGGGGTGTCCGCAGGAGTTCTCTCCGCTGTGATGCGGAAGACCTGGGTCGATTACGCCGCAACGGTCCTCGCGCTTTTCGGGATTTCCATGCCCGTCTTCTGGTGGGGGCTTCTTCTCATGCTGCTTTTCTCCGTAAAACTCATGTGGCTTCCTTCAGGAGGAACAGGGACGCTGGCACACCTGGTCCTCCCCTCCATCGTCCTTGGGACTGCATCGGCAGGTATTATCGCAAGGATGACCCGCTCCAGCATGCTGGATGTCCTCCGACAGGACTATATCACTACGGCAACCGCAAAAGGGCTTTCCGCCAGGCTCGTGGTAGGCAGGCACGCGCTGAGAAACGCCCTCATCCCAACCGTGACGGTCATCGGGCTCCAGTTCGGGCAGCTTCTTGCAGGAGCGGTGCTGACGGAGACCGTATTTTCGCTTCCGGGGGTGGGAAGGCTGCTGGTCACGTCCATTCTCGCACGGGATTTTCCGGTGGTTCAGGCGACCCTTGTCATAGTGGCGGTGTTCTTTGTGCTCGTGAATCTGGCGGTGGATGTGCTCTACGCCGTACTTGACCCGAGGATCCGCTATCATGGCTAGGGGCGATTCGAGGACCGTGCTGGTCCTGAAGCGGATATGCAGAAATCCCATAGCTCTCCTGGGCCTGGTCATCATAGCCCTGTATGTGGGAGTGGCCGTATTTGCCCCCTGGCTCGCTCCTTATGATCCTCTCGGGCAGGATCTTTCAAAGAGCTTCGCTCCCCTTTCTGCGGAGCATCCCATGGGGTGCGACGAGTTCGGACGGGACATCCTGTCGAGAGTGATCTTTGGGGCCAGGACATCGTTGATCATCCAGGTTTTCTCCGTCCTGATGGCTCTTGTCGTCGGGGTTGTGCTCGGTGCCGCGGGGGGGTATTTCGGAGGGTGGCTGGACGAGTTCCTTATGCGGTGCATGGACGTACTCCTTGCCTTTCCGGGAATTCTCCTTGCGCTTGCTATTGTGGCCGTCATCGGGCCGGATCTCCACAATCTCATAATCGCTATAGGCATCTATTCTATTCCCCAGTTCGCCAGGATAACGAGGGGATCTGTCATTACCGTGAAGCAGAACGAGTATGTCACAGCGGCCATGGCGATCGGAGAATCCCATTTTTCTACCATAGTTCGCTACGTGCTTCCCAACGCGGTATCGCCCATTATCATCCAGACGACTCTCAGGATGGCCACAGTGCTTCTCACGGCCGCCGGGCTCGGATTCCTCGGACTGGGGGTACAGCCCCCGCAGCCTGAGTGGGGGACTATGCTCAGCACGGCGAGGATGTATCTCAGGAGCGCTCCCCTTGTGGCGGTTTTCCCCGGGGTGTCGATCATGATCGTGGTCCTCGGGTTCAATTTCTTCGGGGATGGCCTTCAGGATGCGCTGAATCCGCGGTTGAAGGACTGATGGCATGAGTAAAATTCTTTCGGTAAACAACCTGACCGTTCACTTTCATACGGAGGCCGGCATCGTACGAGCCCTTGAGGATGTCTCTTTCTCCATTGAGGAGGGGGAGGTCCTCGGACTCGTCGGAGAAACAGGATGCGGCAAATCGGTCACAGCCCTTTCGGTGATGGGGCTCGTACCGGTGCCTCCCGGAAAGATCCTCGGCGGAACCATCGAATTCGGGGGCAGGAACCTTCTGTCACTTGACAGCGAAGAAATGAGGGCCATGAGGGGAAAGGACCTGGCCATGATCTTTCAGGATC
This sequence comes from Synergistaceae bacterium, assembly GCA_012523155.1. Lineage (GTDB taxonomy): Bacteria > Synergistota > Synergistia > Synergistales > Aminobacteriaceae > Aminivibrio. Next base: position 14,070 of record JAAYJB010000037.1, read on the forward strand.
CCATGAGCAGCCTGAATCCCGTGTTTACCGCCGGCTTCCAGGTCGAGGAGGCCATAGTGGCCCATGAACCGGGGGCTTCCGGAAAATCCCTTCTCTCAAGGGTCATTGGGCTTTTCAAAAAGGTAAACATCAGTGATCCCGAACAGAGCGTGCAGAAATACCCGCACATGCTGTCAGGGGGAATGAAACAGCGGGTCATGATAGCCATGGGGCTTTCATGCGGACCGAAACTCATCATCGCCGACGAACCCACCACTGCTCTCGATGTGTCTATCCAGGCACAGATCCTCACTCTTATCCGAAGACTTCAGAGGGAGGGAGGGAGCAGTGTACTTCTCATCTCCCATGACTTGGGGGTCATTGCCGCCATGGCTCAAAGGGTGGCGGTCATGTACGCGGGAAGCATTGTGGAGTGCACTTCAGTCGGAGAGCTGTTCGAGAATCCCCGGCATCCCTACACGAAAGGGTTGTTGGGAGCCATTCCAAGGCTCGACAAGGATCAGA
>JAAYJB010000038.1 GCA_012523155.1 Synergistaceae bacterium
GGGGGGAAAAACCGGGGCCTCTCGCGGGAGTTCCCATCGTAATGAAGGATAATATGTGTATCCGGGGCCTTCCGGCAACCTGCGGAAGCCGTATGCTCCACGGATGGATCCCCCCCTACGATGCCGCTGTAGCGGAACTGCTCTCCGGTGCCGGTGCGGTCTTCGCCGGGAAGGCGAACATGGATGAGTTTGCCATGGGAGGCTCCACCGAGTTTTCTGCTTTCGGCCCTACCTCCAATCCATGGGACCTTGAAAGAGTGCCGGGGGGGAGCTCCGGGGGAAGCGCCGCGGCTGTAGCTGCCGGGTACGTTCCCGTGTCCCTCGGCAGCGATACCGGGGGATCGATCCGCCAGCCGGCTTCATTCTGCGGCCTATACGGCCTGAAGCCCACCTACGGTCTCGTCAGCCGGTGGGGCCTCGTGGCTTTTGCCTCCTCTCTCGACCAGATCGGTCCTTTCGCCCGAACAGTAGAGGACCTCGCCCTGCTCCTTTCCGTCATTGCCCGTCCCGACCCCCGCGACGGCACCTCCAGCAGGAGAGAGCGCCCCGACTACACCGCATGTGTGAAAAATCCCTCGCTGAAGGGAAAGAAGGTGGCCGTGGTAAAAGAGTTCGGAGCCATGAGCGCTTCAGTTTCGCCTGAGGTAAGGGAAGCCCTGGAGAAGACCCTCTCCCTCTGCAGGGAAGAGGGAGCCGAGATCGTTGAGGTCTCCCTGCCGGTCTCACTGGAATTCGGCCTTCCGTGCTACTACATCCTCGCCCCTGCCGAGGCAAGCTCGAACCTCGCCCGTTTCGACGGAGTGCGGTACGGTCTCTCGTCAAAGGAAGACTCCCTCCTCGAGCTCTATCTCAGGACGAGAGGAAAGGGATTCGGCAGCGAGGTCAAGCGGAGGATCCTTACAGGAACGTACGTCCTCAGTTCAGGCTACTACGATGCCTACTATCTCACCGCACAGAAGGTCAGGTCGCTCATGAAGGAGGAATTCCGCAGGGCATTCGGGTCATGCGACCTCATCGCCCTTCCCACGTCCCCCACACCTGCCTTCAAAAAAGGCGAACTGGTGAACGATCCGATCCAGATGTACCTTGCCGACGTCTTCACCCTCCCGGTGAACCTGGCTGAACTCCCCGCCCTCTCGCTTAACGCAGGATTCACTTCCGGGAAGAAGCCTCTTCCTCTCGGCGTTCAGCTTATCGCTTCCCGGTGGGGCGAACCGGAACTGCTCAATGCGGCCGCAGTGCTTGAACGCCGCCTGGGCATCGCCGGAACCGCTCCCTGTACGAAAAACGGGAAAGGGGGGAGATCCTGATGAACGTCGTGTATGTGCCGGTGATCGGCCTTGAGATACACGTGCAGCTCTCCACTGCCACGAAAATATTCTGTTCCTGCTCCACTGATTACATCGGTGCAGAGCCCAACAGCAACGTCTGCCCCGTATGCCTGGGACTTCCGGGGACACTCCCGGTGCTCAACAAAAAAGCTGTGGAACTCGGCGTGAAGGGCGGCCTTGCCCTTTCCTGCCAAATACGCAGCCACACGGTCTTTCACAGGAAGAATTATTTCTACCCCGACCTTCCCAAGGCGTACCAGATAAGCCAGTATGATCTTCCCCTCGCAGAAGGAGGACAAATTTTCATAACCGGCGATGACGGAAAACAGAAGAAGATCCGGATAACCAGGCTTCACCTCGAGGAAGACGCGGGGAAACTGGTCCACTCGGCATCTGACGGCCGGCTTGAAGGTGCGGCGTTTTCCTGCGTAGATTACAACAGGGGCGGTGTTCCCCTTGCAGAGATCGTCTCCGAGCCGGACATGGCGTCCCCCCGCGAAGCCAGGGATTACGTGGCCAGGATCCGGCAGATCGTCCGGTATATCGGCATCTCTGACGGCGACATGGAGAACGGCTCCCTGAGGGTCGACGCAAATATCTCCATACAAAAAACGGACGGAGAGACGGGAGAGATCCTGTATTGGGGTGAACGGTCCGAGATCAAAAACATGAACTCCATGCGCGCGGTCGAACGTGCTCTTGAATACGAGATACGCCGCCAGGAAGCGGTACTTCGGCAAGGCGGGACACTCGACCGTGAAACCAGGCACTGGAACGACAGCGACGGGATCACGGCGTCCATGAGGAGCAAGGAGGCGGCCAACGACTACAGGTATTTCCCCGACCCGGATCTTCCTCCCATTGAAGTGACCGGATCCATGCTGCAGGAGATACAGTTTTCGCTCCCTGAGATGCCATGGGCCAGGGAAGAACGTTTCACCGTTCAGTACGGCCTTTCCCGGGAGGATGCAGTATTCCTCGCCGAGAGCGCGGCACTGGCTGATTTTTTTGAAGGCTGCGTCGGTGGAGGCGCGTCACCCCTTCGTGCGTCGAACTGGGTGAGGACAGAGGTCCTCAGGGTGATGAACGAACAGGGGCTTCCCGTCGGCGAGTTTCCTGTTGCCCCCTCATCCCTCGGTGAGCTCGTGGCCATGGTGGACCGGGGAAAACTCTCGACCACGGTGGCCAGGGAAGTGTTCGGGCTCATGGCCGGAGGCAAAACGCTTGCAGATTCACTCACTGCTGCAGGTGCCTCATCGGGAGGGCTGTCTGAGGAAGCCGTGGCACAAATGGCGCAGAAAGTCCTGCAGGCCAATCCGGATGTTGTGGATGAGATCCTGTCCGGCAGGGATACGAAGGGGAAAAAGACGAAATTCCTTCTGGGACTCGTTATGAAGGAGTCCAGGGGCCAGGCCGCCGCAGACGCGGCTGCACGGATCCTGGAGAAGCTGCTGAATGACCGGCGCTAGGCACCGGAACCGTATTTTTTGACCCTTTTATTGACTAACCGCCTGTCTATGCGTAAGATATTAAAGTTGCTCTGTTGAGAAAACTGAGGCAGAGCAGAGTACGAGAAGCCGGAGGAGGTAGTTGGAATGGGAACCCGTCAACCTGAAAATACCCGCAGTTTTGCAATAGCCGCCCATGGAGGCGCAGGAAAGACGTCCCTTGTGGAGGCAATGCTTTTTGATAACGGATCCACGACCAGGCTCGGAAAGGTAGTGGATGGAAATACCGCAAGCGACTTCAGCCAGGAGGAGCAGAAAAGGCAGATCTCCATCAACACGTCCCTTGTCACTATGGAGAGGAACGGGAGGCAGTTCTTCGTCCTTGACACGCCGGGATTCGCCGATTTCATCGGTGAAATGCGTTCCGCAGTCCGGGTGGCTGATGCCCTTCTCATCGCCGTCAGCGGCGTGAGCGGCATTGAAGTCCAGACCGACAAGGCATGGGAGACGGGTTCTGAGTTCGAGCTCCCCACAGCGTTCTACGTGTCCAAGCTTGACCGGGAAAATTCGGATTTCGGAAAAGTGCTCGAGGACCTCAGGTCAGTCTACAGCGACAAGGCAGTGGCCGTTTTCCTGCCCGTGGGATCCGAGGCATCATTCAATGGTGTGGTGGATATCCTTAAGAACAGGGCATACATATATGAGACGGACGGCAGCGGCAAGTTCACCGAATCGGATGTACCCGCCGACATGGCCGACGCGGCCGCCCAGGCCCGCGAGTCACTCGTTGAGGCTATTGTCGAAGCTGACGACGAACTCATGATGCGTTATCTTGACGGAGAGACCATTGGTGAGGAAGAGCTTTTCCCGGCGCTCCGCAAGGCGATCGCTTCAAGACTGGTCCTCCCTGTTTTCCCCGGGTCGGCCACCCTGAACGTGGGAGTTCACCAGATCCTCGATTTTATCGGCGATTTCTTCCCGTCACCTCTTGATTCCCGAAAAAGGCCCGCTAAAAAGGGAGACGAGGACGCTGAAGTAGCCCCGGATCAGTCAGGTCAGTTCACCGCCCTGTGCTTCAAGATCATGGTCGACCCGTACGTGGGGAAACTGTCCTTTATTCGGGTCAACTCGGGCACTTTAACATCCGACAACACGATCTACAACGTGAACAAGGGAGAAGAGGAACGGATCAGCTCCTTCAAGTTCATGACCGGGAAAGACGGAAAGGATGCCAAGGAGATCACTGTAGGGGACATCCTCGCGATCCCCAAGCTCCAGAGCACTGAGGTGGGGGATACGCTCTCGGTCAAGGGATCTAACGTGACCTTCCCCTCTGTAGAGTTCCCCAAACCCGTCTACAGCGTGGCCATAATCGCCAAGAGCAGGGCCGATGAAGACAAGCTGGGCAACGCCATCCACAAGACTCTCGAGGAAGACCCCAGCCTTACCTTCGAGAAAAACGCCGAGACAGGAGACAGTGTCCTCTCCGGAATGGGCGATATGCACATCGACATCGTACTCTCCCGCATCAAGGAACGCTATGGTGTTGACCTTGAAACCAAAACACCCCAGGTACCTTATCGCGAGACCATCCGCAAGACTGCCGAGGCCCAGGGAAAACATAAAAAACAGACCGGCGGACACGGCCAGTATGGAGATGCCCATATCCGCTACACCCCTCTCGAAAGGGGAGCGGGGTTCGTGTTTGAAGATAATATCGTCGGCGGAGCCATCCCCAAGGGATTCATCCCCGCAGTCGAAAAAGGGCTCCGGGAAGCTCTTGTCAAGGGACCCCTGGCAAGTTTCCCCGTGGTCGACTTCAAGGCGACCCTCTTCTTCGGATCCTATCACGATGTGGACAGCTCTGAAATGGCCTTCAAGCTTGCCGCCAAGCTTTCGTTCAAGAAGGGTATCCTCGAGGCGAACCCGGTGCTGCTCGAGCCCATCATGAACGTGGAAGTGACGGTACCCGAGGACTACCTCGGAGATGTCATGGGCGACTTTAACGGCCGCAGGGGCCGCATTCTCGGCATCGACAGCAAAGGACGCCAGCAGATCGTAAAGGCCCAGTGTCCCCTCGCCGAGATGTTCAGGTACGCAATAATCCTCAGATCAATGACCTCTGGACGGGGGAACTTCACCATGGAATACGACCACTATGAAGAGGTCCCCGCTGATATCTCCAAGAAAGTCATCGCAGCTCACAAGCAGGAAGACGAGGAAGAATAGAGAGGTATCCGCCCAAGGAGACAACAATACGGCTGAATACTCCGGAGCCCCGCGTGTTTGCGGGGCTCCGCCCATAGGGAGGGAACATCAATGAAGAAACGAGTCATAGTGATAGGTGCCGGTGGCGCCGGACTCACCGCCGCAGCCGCAGCGGCAAAAGATGGGGCAGACGTGGTCCTTCTCGCGAAGACAGGCCCGGGGAACGCAAGCTGTACTGCCTATTCCGGCGGTTTTTTCTCCCTCGCCTCAGGGAGCGTTTCCCCAGAAGATCATTTGAAACAGGTATTCGAGACGGGCAGGGAGGTGAGCGACGGGGATCTTCTCAGGACCCTTGCCTTTGAATGCGAAGGGGCCCTCCGGACACTGTGCTCCTGGGGGGTTGCCATGAAGATAAATAATTTCGGAAGGGCTGCCGTCCGTGTGTCCTCCCCCTCAGAAATCATGGGCGGAGCCGGTATGACAAGTGAATTGACCCGAATAGCCAAAGCTGAAGGAGTATCCATCCTCTCCGACTGTGCCGCAACACGGCTGCTCATTGGCGACAAGGGAGTTGAAGGAGTTGAATGGGTCGAGTGGAGGACCGGAAAAGCCCGTTCATGCGCCGCTTCAGCAGTGATCCTTGCGACGGGAGGAGGAGGCAGGATCTACACCAGGACCGACAATCCCGCCAGGATGACCGGCGACGGATATGCCCTGGCACTCGAATCAGGGCTCGGGCTTGTGGATATGGAATACGTGCAGTTCTACCCCCTCGGATGGAAGACCCCCGGGTATCCTGTCTGGATGGTGGGGCTCGGCATACTTGACTATATTCCGGTTACCGATGGAACAGGAAGGGAGTTTCTGAAGGAAACCATTCTTTCATGGGGTTTTTCTTCCGGAAAAGAAGCAAACTACTTCGGGAGGGACAAAACAGCCATATTTCTTTCCAGGCACGAAAAAAATGGGGGAAAGACTCTTCTTCACGTAGAAAAATTGAGTGAAGAGATGTTGTCCAATCCTGACGTTCGATCCTCTATTATGCTGGATATCCCGGCGCACAGGAGGACTGCCCCGGTTGAATCAAGCCCCGTACAGCATTATTTCAGCGGCGGGATCCCGATCGACGGAGAAGGCAGAACGGATCTTCCCGGACTCTACGCCTGCGGAGAGGTCACCGGGGGTGTCGACGGCGCAAGCCGCATGGGTGGAAATGCACTGACGAATATCGTTACTTTCGGACTGCGGGCCGGCCGGGCCGCGGCAGCCGAAGCATCACTGTGCGAAGATGAAATGAAGCAGATCAATATGCCTCCGCTGTATTTTCCCGTCCATGACGGAGGAATGCCGCCTGCAGAAGCCAGGGACCGGCTGAGGGCGATCTGCTCGAAAGGTCTCGGCCCATGCCGGAATGCCGGGGAACTGCGCTCATGCATTGAGGAAATCGGGAAATGGAAAAGCGGAACAGGACCCCTGGCCGTGAAAACGTCGCTGGATCTGCTCCATGTCCTGGAAATGAAGGGGCTTGCCGTTACTGCGCGGGCAGTGGCGACGGGTGCCCTTGCCCGGGAAGAGAGCCGGGGAGTTCATTTCAGGGAGGATTTTCCGGAAGAGCTCCTCCGGTGGAAAAAACGGATCCGCATCTCCTGCGGGGGAGACACACTGTCAGCCTCATTTGAGGATATTCATTCCTGAAGATCGTGAGAAGGGGAACCCGCAGGGTTCCCCTTCTCACATGGCGTGCCGCTTATCCTGTTTCAGAACGTGTCCTGGGGAGCCCACATTTCCAGGAAGGTAAAGGTCCTGTCCTTCCATATCATCATGGCCGCAGGTTTGTTCAGCGGGTTATGGGTCTCCTTGTCCACAGTGAGGCTGAAATGGACGAGGCGAAGATCTTTCGTGTTCTCCATGGCATCCCTCACTGCCACAGGATCCGCTTTTCCGGCCTTTTTGATCGATTCCGCCACCCAGGTGACGAGGTCATAGGAATTTGCCACGTTCGACGGTTCCGCTGCCTTTCTTCCGTATTCCTTTTCGAACCGTGAGAGCAGGAAGATCAGCTGTGGGTTGGTCAGGTCCATGCTGTATACCCAGTAACTCCCCTCCATGGCGTCGCCTGCGATCTCATGCATGCTCGGGCTGAAACCGTCCCCTCCGATGAAAATCGGCTTCCAGTCGAGTTCTGCGGCCTGCTTCATGATGAGCCCCATCTCCTTGTAGAGGATGGGAAGGGCCACTGCTTCCGCCCCCGTCGCCTTCATTTCCGTGAGCTGCGCACGGAAATCCACGTCACCGCCCCTGAACCCCCAGACTCCCTTCAGTTCTCCGTTCAGCTCCCTGAACCGTGCAGTGAAAAACTCTTTCAGTCCCTCAGAGTAGTCACTCCCGACATCAGTGATAACAGCGGCACTTTTCACCCCGAGCTTATTGACAAGATAGTCGGCCATGACCTTACCCTGGTAGGGATCGGTGTAGCTCATCCGGAACGTGAACGGCCGGACCTTGCCGGTCTTCGGATCTACGGTCACGGCGGGGTTCGTACTCGCGGTCCCTATCTGGGGTAC
>JAAYJB010000267.1 GCA_012523155.1 Synergistaceae bacterium
CCCAGGCTCACGCCGGTCATGGCGTTTCCGAAAATCATGCCGCTCAGGGGAATCACGTACTGTGGATTGAACAGGCTCTGGTTCACCACCGCTGCGACAAAATACACCAGCACCGCCAGGCCGGAAAAGGATAGGGAAAGCCCTATTGAGATCTTGAACCCTGTGTTGAGATCCCGGTTTTTAGAAAGTACCCTGTGAATCGCAAATCCCATCATGGCGAAAAGGTATCCCGCTGTGAACAGGGGATGGGGATTCTCAAAAATATAGGTCAGCAGAAAACCTGCGATCACAAGCTGCACCGTCATCCGAAGGCTTGCGGTAAGCAGAAGTTTCGTCTGGCTGATTTTGCTTCTTTTCATCAGTGCCAGCACGACGAGAAGCAGAAGGTAAATGACGAGGAAGCGCTGGATGCCTATGGCTGCCGCTCCGGTCATGATGCCGCACCTCCAAGGTCGAGCGTCCTGTCCGCGAACATGTCGATGAGGTGCCTGTCGTGGCTTACAATGACTGCCGCGATATTTCCGCTCCTGCAGTACTCCGTAAGGTTTTTCATAAGCTCCTCTGCAGTCGGTCGGTCAAGGGCAGAAGTAGGTTCGTCAAGCAGAAACACCTTCGGGCGGAAACTCAGGGCCACGGAAAGAAAAACCCTCTGTTTTTCGCCGCCTGAAAGGGTATCGCAGGACATGTCGGGCGAAAAGGGAACACGACACGCCGCGAGGCATGCTCCCATCGTCTCCTCGTCAGGAGGAACGGATTCTCTGTATTGATGATACTGAAGAAAATTTTCCCGCACGGTGCCGGGAAACAGGTAGGCTGACTGACCGGCCAGAATGATCTCGCTTCGGAGATGGAGGGGATCGTATTCAAGAATATCTTTGCCGTTATAAAAAACACTCCCTCCGGAAGGGGAAATGGTACCGTTGATAAGCCTCAGCAAAGAGCTCTTCCCGCTCCCGCTGGCACCGAGAAGAAATACTACCTCTCCCGGCTGCACTTCAATATCGGGATAAAAAATCGTGTCCAAAAAGGCAAGAGATGAAATGCGAAGTGCTTCTTTCATGGTTTCCTCCTTGTTTTCCAGCATGTTCTCAAGGCTGTCCGGGAAACTATTATGCCACAAGGATACCTGAAACCGGTCTTTTGAAAAAAACGGAATGATTTTTTAGGGAGGCACTGCCGGTTTTTTTCCTGGTTTCTGCCTGTTTCTCAGGGGAACACCTTTCCTGTCGATTTTTTCAACAAAATCCTTGACGGAAAGTATTTTTGGAGTATCCTTGATATACTTACTCGTTTAGTAAAGGAGTAGTTTAGTAATTTCAAAAAAGAATCCGGGAGGATGCAGATGAACATACCGACGACTCTGAAACACAAGCCGGTGATCACAGTGGAGAACTACGAGAACGTAGACGGACGACAGGCATACAGTTCAGAGGCCAAGGGGCTCTCCCTCGGGCTTGCCCAGTGGAACGACAGGGGAAAGGTGGAAATATCGGCAAAGGTGTGGCGCTACACGGGGGAAAAATGGTCACGGCAGTCTGAGGAGCTGCCCCTCCACCGTGTGCTCGACCTGGCCATACTGGTGTGCAAGGGGAAGCAGCACTTCCAGGAAGCGTACCGCCATCCGAAGCTCTACGACGAAAAGAACCCCCGCATCGATCGGGTGGGGCTCCAGGGAGACGCCATGACGGTGGAGATATGCACGGGCAACCAGATGATCGACGAAGATATCCAGCTCTTCTCCCAGGCCCTCAGCCGGGACGACGAGCTGCTGTCCGAGCGGCTCC
>JAAYJB010000268.1 GCA_012523155.1 Synergistaceae bacterium
ATCGCTGCCGCCTACAAGGAAACCCTTGTCCCCATCGGTGTGCTCATGGCTCTCATGGGATACGTGGTGGGCACCGCGGGAGGACTCTTCGTCGCCAAGATGCTGTCTCTGGTGGCGGGAGCCTAGAATGAAGATACGCACTATACGCCTGGGCAGTCTCTCCGTACCGCTGAAGAAGCCCTTCAAGACCGCGCTCCGGACCGTCACAGAAGTGACCACGAACGTGGTGGCGGTCGAGACGGACGAAGGGATATGCGGATATGGCGAGGCACCTCCCACGGCGGTCATCACCGGAGACACCAACGGGGCCATCCGGGGTGCGGTGCAGGAGCGGCTTCGTCCGCTCCTCACCGGCAGGGATACCGATAACCTCAACGAACTCCTTGACATCGTCGACTCGGCGCTGGTGCATAATCCATCGGCAAAGGCGGCGGTGGACATCGCCCTCCACGACCTGTGGGGGAAGATCCTGGGAAAGCCCCTGTACACCCTTCTCGGGGGAACGGCAAAAAGTGTCGAGACCGATTACACCATCAGCGTCAACGATCCTGAAGTTATGGTCAATGACAGCCTGGAAGCGGTTGCAGACGGTTATTCAGCCCTGAAGATCAAGGTCGGGACCGATTCGGCGATGGATATGGACAGGCTTCGGGAGATCCGTTCCGCCGTGGGGAAGGACATACTGCTGCGGGTGGACGCTAACCAGGGCTGGACGCCGAAGCAGGCAGTCAGGACTATCCGGTTCTTCGAGGATGAGGGGCTTAATATCGAGCTCGTGGAGCAGCCTGTGAAGGCCCATGATTTCGAAGGCCTGAAGTACGTGACCGACAGCGTAGATACCCTCATACTTGCTGACGAGTCCGTTTTCTCGGCGCGGGACGCCTTTACCATCCTCTCCATGAGGGCCGCTGACCTGATCAACATCAAGCTTATGAAAACCGGAGGCATTCGGAATGCCCTTGCCGTATGCGCCCTGGCACGCTCCTGCGAGGTGGAGTGCATGATCGGGGCAATGATGGAGACGAAGATCAGCGTCACAGCGGCAGCGCACCTTGCATCCGCTCTGCCGATCATCACCAGGGCGGACCTCGATCCGCCCATCCTCTGCGCATCCGACCCCGTTGAAGGGGGAGCGGTCTATACGGGATCCTCCGTGGTCCCCTCGGAAGGGCCCGGACTGGGGATACGCAACATCCGGGGGCTCGTGATGGAATAAGCAGGAAACAGGAAGGAAGGGCGAAGGCCCTTCCTTCCTGTTTCAGTCGAGCAGCTTTCGTGCAAGCTCTCTGCCGGTAGGGGATGCCGCCAGGCCACCCAGGCCGGTCTCACGGAGGGTCTCGGGCAGGGCGCGGCCTACCTGGCCCATTGCATCGATGACTTCGTCTGCAGGAATGAGCGATTTCATGCCTGCGAGTGCGAAATCCGCCGCGAGGGTCCCCAGGGAGACAAGCAGTCCGTTCCGCTTGATGCAGGGGGATTCCACGAGCCCGCCGACGGGGTCGCACACCAGGCCCAAAACCGACTTGAATGTCAGGGCGACGGCGTGGCAGACCTCATCTGGAGATCCTCCCCGAATCGTCACCAGCGCTGCTGACCCCATGG
>JAAYJB010000269.1 GCA_012523155.1 Synergistaceae bacterium
CGGATCTTGACGCGGGGATCATCGCCTCGCGAAAAGGCCCCATGCTGGCAGCAGCCGATGGTTTGTCGATAGAGATCCTGGGCCGTCAGTCCCATGCAGCCCATCCCCACACGGGACGGGATGCGATCGTCATAGCGTGCCAGGTGGTTGGAGCCCTGCAGACGCTTTCTTCCCGTTTCGTTTCCCCTACAGATCCGGTTGTGGTGACCATCGGGCAGTTCAACGGAGGAATAGCCGGCAATATAATTGCCGGCAGCGTGAAGCTGAAGGGGACTATCCGCACGGTCAGGCCGGAGACAAGGGAAAACGTCCACAGTGAACTGAAAAAGCTTGTCTGCGCTGTGGCAGAGGGAATGGGAGGATCAGCATCGGTGGATATAGCACGGGGAACTCCTCCTCTTACCTGTGATGAAGGAATGGTGGACAGGCTTCAGAATGTGACGGAAAAGCTCCTTGGACCCGGTCGGTATGTTTCCCTTCCGGATCCCTCGATGGGAGGCGAGGATTTTGCTTTTATTACGGAAAAGGTGCCGGGGCTGTTTATCCGGCTTGGTGTAAAAAAACCGGGGGGACCGGTGACTCCGGGGCATTCGGAAGAGTTTTACGCCGATGATTCTGCTCTTGCGCCGGGACTCGCTGTTTTCGCCGGGACGGCTCTTGATTTCCTCGGAGTTTCCATGGAGTAGCCGGGCAGGTTTCGGCTTGTGATTTGACAAACCCCCTTTCGGGGCATAATATCGCTTTGAAAGACTCACAGTTTTTTTTCGCACGATGCACGGGAAGCCGGTGAAAATCCGGCGCGGGCCCGCCACTGTAAGCCTGACAGCGCCATCGGTCCACTGGAGTTTAGTTTCTTTCCGGGAAGGGATGGCAGAGGATGAAGGCAAGCCAGGAGACCGGTCGTGCGGAAGGAACCAGGGATGACTCGCGAGGATCGAGGCCGCCTTTCCGCTGCAATACAGATTTATTGTATTCAAACAAGGGGCCGCTCATTAGAGAACGGCCCCTTGTTTTGCCCGGCAGCCGTATCTTTCTTCCCGGGGATCCCTGAATATTCGTCACCTGCGGGAGGGAAATGAGGATGTGGAAGAAAATGTGGTTCATATTCGCGCTTTGTGTTTTTATGGGTGGGCTGGCTATGGGATGTGCTGAAGCCGCCGGACGGCATGGAAAAGAAGAACGGAAAGCGATCCTGCTCGTGGCGTTCGGAACGTCCGAACCGGAGGCCAGGGACGCCATCACGAGGATCGTTGAGGAAACCCGGAAGTCTTTTCCCGGAGAAGAGGTGAGGCTCTCCTACACATCGAACATGATCCGCCTGAAGATACTGAAGGAGGAGGGACTCGAGATCGACTCACCCCTCATCGCCCTCGCGAAGCTGCAGGACGAGGGGTACACCTCGGTGACGGTCCAGTCGCTTCATATCATCGCCGGGGAGGAATACCACCAGCTTGCGTCGGTAGTCCGGTCCCTCGGGACGCTTAGGGGCAAGTACGGTTTCGCCCGTCTCTCTATTGGGTCTCCGCTGCTCTCGAGCCTCGAAGACTACAGGAAGACGGCGGAGCTTTTGAAGACCAGGTACGGCATGTACGGTTCAGAGGACGGAGCGGTAGTCTTCATGGGACACGGCACTCATCACGGGGCCAATGCAGCCTATTCCCAGATGCAGATGCTGTTCGACGAGGAGGGGCTTCCCTTTATCCTCGGCACAGTGGAGGGGTTCCCGGGTATCGATACAGTGAAAAGACGGCTGGCTGCCTTAAAGCCTGGGAAGGTGACGCTGGTTCCCTTCATGGTGGTTGCGGGTGATCATGCACGGAACGACATGGCCGGCGGGGACGACCCGGATTCGTGGATCTCGATCCTCAGGGGAGAAGGGTACGAAGTTGAAGCAGTGCTGAAAGGGCTCGGCGACGGGGAAGGGCTGGCTGAGCTTTTCGCCGGTCACATCCGGGAGGCCTCAGGGAAATAAAGGTGACTCTCCGGGGCGGTTTCAGGTTTCGGCTCATTTTTTTCGCAGTGCTGCTCCTTATTCTCGGAATAGTCGTCCTGTGGCGTCTCCAGGCGGGAGATATGCGTATCTCACCTGCGGCGGTAGCGGAAATACTTTTCTCTTCTTCACCGGAAGCCACGCCGCAGGAAATTCTCGTAGTACGTTCCATACGCTTTCCACGACTCTTCGCCTCCCTCGCTGCCGGAGCTTCACTTGCAGTTTCGGGGGCAGTACTCCAGGGCGTTCTGGGAAATCCGCTGGCGGATCCCTATACACTCGGGATCGCATCCGGAGCCGCTCTCGGGGCCTCCGTGGGGATCCACCTCGGAGGCATCTGGGTCTCAGGAGCTGCCTTTGCAGGGGCACTGGCTGCCCTGGGGCTTGCCTTTCTTCTCTCGTGGAGGGCGCGGGGAGCGTCCTCGATCTCCATGGTCTTGTCAGGGATCGTGGTAAGTTCCATCCTTTCAGCCGGCGTCACCCTATTCAAGGCTTTGTCTGACGAACGGGTGTCCGCGATAGTATTGTGGCTCATGGGAAGCTTCTCCGGAGCTTCCGTTGAAAGTGCCGCAGCCGTGTTTTGCGGAGCTGTGCTTCTTTTTGCCGCTGCAGAATGGTGGGGCAGGGAGCTTGATGCCATGTCGCTCGGGGAGGGTAGGGCTTTTTTCCTGGGGGTCAGGGAAAAACGGATAAAAATAACCCTGCTGGTGCTTGCCTCTCTGGCTGCGGCCCTTCCGGCGGCCTCATTCGGCATCATAGGCTTCGTGGGGCTGGTTGGGCCGCACCTTGTACGGCTTGTTCTCGGACCTTCCCACCGTCCTCTCCTGGCGGCGTCCTTTCTTGGCGGCGCTCTTCTCCTTGCGGGAGCGGACGGGGCGGCACGGGCCCTCGGCGAGTTGCCTGTGGGCGTGATCACGGCACTCGCGGGAGGCCCTGTATTCTGCTGGATCCTGGTACGGCAAAGGGGGGGAGACCCATGAAGGGAATTTCAGTCAGTTCGCTCACGGCAGGTTACGGCGGCAGGACCATCCTCAGGGATATCAGCGGAGTTCTTCCAGCCGGTGCTGTCACATTTATCCTCGGCCCGAACGGAAGCGGAAAAAGCACCCTTCTCCGCACCCTGGGAGGGGCGCTTCCTTTCCGTGGACGGATACGGTTCTCGGACAGGGATGCCGCTTCCCTTTCACCACGGGAACGGGGACGC
>JAAYJB010000270.1 GCA_012523155.1 Synergistaceae bacterium
ACTCCCACGTTGCAGACAAAATCATCCCGCGTATCCGTCCATGCAAACCACTCCGAGAGGAGTTCGGCAGCTTCCCTCATGGCATCCTTCCGCTCTTTCATGGGAGTGGTCCCCGCATGGTTGGGCTCGCCATTCAGGCTCACGGCATAACGGCTTATGCCCACAATGCCCGTAGGTATGCCGATAGAAATGTTACGCCTCTCAAGGTACGGTCCCTGCTCTATGTGAAGTTCGAAATAACAGGCGATCTGCGAGGGGTCAGTCTTTGACGAACGCACTCCTTCAGAAGTCAACCCTGCCCCGGCTAGTTTTTCCCCGGGAAGGGACTCCTCGATCAGCCCGGCAAATGCCCTGCTGCCGAACGTGCCCCCCATCTCTCCCCCTTCTTCTCCGGTAAACCCCACGACTTCAAGAGGGTGGCGGAGGGGGAGCTTCTTTTCCTTTATGGAACGGGCCGCTTCAAGAGCAGCCATAACACCGAGGGGGCCGTCGTATTTCCCTCCCCCGGGTACAGCGTCAAGATGGGATCCGGCAAGGATCACCGGAAGTGAAGGGTCGCTCCCTTCGATCCGGCCAAAGAGATTGCCCACTCCGTCCACTCTTACGGTGAAGCCGGCTTCTCTCATTATCCCTGAAACAAATTCCCTGGCGGCATCGTATGATGAAGAGAAAGCCGGGCGGTCCATACCCTCTCCCTCCACCCATCCGATCTGCCCCAGTGCTTCCAGTTCAGCGAGGAAACGATCACCGGAAACTATCATTTTGCTATACCGTTGGGATCCCCAGCTCCTTGAGGATCCTGGCGATCTCCTTTCTTGTCTCTTCCCCTGCTGGAAGGATGGGCAGGCGGGGCAGCCCACCCTTGAAGCCGACCATATCCATGGCGGCCTTCATTCCGCCGATCCCGAAGCGGCTGGTAACGGCCGCGTTGAGGGGAAGGAGGGCGAGCTGCATCTTCCGGGCCTTCTCAAGATCCCCCTTCCCGAAGTTCTCCTGGATCTCGGCGCAGTAGTTGGGAACCACGTTTGCAACCGCCAGGGTCCCGCCGACACCGCCGAGCAAAAGTGTGGCAAGGAGATAGCTTCCGGAACCGGCGAACACCGAAAAGCCTTCAGGGGCTTTTGCCAGCACTTCGGATATCTGGACGATGTTGCCGCCGCTGTCCTTGATCCCCGTGATGTTGGGGTGAGCGGCAAGCTTCAGCGTCAGCGAAGAGGGAACATTCACCCCGGAGTTGCCCGGCATGTTGTAGATCATGACGGGAATGGGAGAAGCGTCGGCCAGCATGGTGTAGAACTTCCCGAGAGCGGCCTCGTTCATGTCCTTCTTGTAGTAGTTTGGGGTCACCACCAGGGCCACATCGGCTCCGACAGCGGCGCTTTCCTTTGTAAGCTGCAGGGTCTCCCTGAAGGACTCGCAGCCTGTGCCGGCGATCACCATTTTGTCGGCGGGCAGGTGGTTTCTCGCCGTCTCCACGAGCTTCACCTTCTCCTCGTGGGAAAGGAGCGTAAACTCTCCGTTGCTGCCCAGCACCACAAGGCCGGACAGCTTCGTGGCGCCGAAAGACACCGTATTCTCGGCAAAAACGGAGTAATCCACTTCGCCGGAAGCATCAAAAGCTGTTGCTATAGGGGCAAATATTCCATGTACCTTTTTCATTGCAATTTTCTCCTCTTTATAGTGGAAATATATGATATTCCATATATAATACTTCAAAACATCATTAAACGGAAGATGGTCTTCCGGAACTTAGCCTTCTATCTGAAAAGCTGAAGAGGCCAGAGGGAGATCATGGGGAAATAGGTGATCATCAGCACCGCCGCAAGGTTCCAGAGCATGAAGGGGATGGACCCCCTCAGCACTTTTTCAAAGGGCGTTTTGCAGATATTCGACGCCACGAAGAGGTCCACACCCATGGGGGGCGTGGCCATTCCGAGGGCAAGGTTTGCCACAATGAAGGTTCCGAAATGAATGGGGTCGACGCCGATCTTCAGCGCCAGGGGCAGAAAGATGGGACAGAAAATGAGGATGTTCGACAGTGTGTCGATGAACATTCCCCCCAGGAGGAAGACCAGGTTGAACAAAAGCAGGATAAGGTACTTGTTCGTGGTGAAGGAGAAAATTATGGTGGAGATAAGGTTTGGAACGTCCTTCATGTGCAGCAGCTTCGCAAACGCACTGGCCGCGCCCATGAGGAAGATGCACGAACCCGTGATGATTGCCGCCTCAACCATGGCCGTGCAAAGCCCCCGCCACGACAGTCCCCGAGAAAGAAACCCGAGGATAATGGCGTAGGCCACGGCCACAATCCCCGCCTCCGTAGGGGTGAATATCCCCGTATAAATCCCTCCGAGAATGATAAGGGGCATGAGAAGGGCAGATTTCGCCTCCAGGGCTTTTTTCAGCACCCAGCCGGTTCCCCCAGCCCTTGCTTTTCCGGCATACCCGTTTTTTCGGGAGATATAAACTACGGGGATCATCAGAAAGAGTCCGACGATGATGCCGGGGAAAAGGCCTGCAAGGAAGAGGTCCGTGATGGATACGCCGCTGTTTACACCGTAGACGATCATGGGGACACTCGGCGGAATGAGCACCCCGATCCCCCCCGCGCAGGCCATGAGGCCGCCGGAGAATCCGACCCCGTACCCCCGTTCGAGCATGGCGGGCAGCATAACCGTCCCGATGGCCGCCACGGTCGCGGGGCCAGACCCGGAGACGGCGCCGAAGAACATGCAGGCCACTATGGCGGCTATACCCAGCCCTCCGGGGAAATCGCCCGCCACTGCCTCGGCGAGGTCGGTGAGTTTCCTGGCAATCCCGCCGTGGGACATGAGGGTCCCCGCCAGGATGAAAAAGGGGAGAGCAAGCAGGGTGAAGGAGTCAGCGGTGACAACCATTCGCTGCGCCACGAAGAACATGACCCGGTCGAGTCCTCCGGGGATCCACGGGATGAAGGCCAGGCAGCTGAACCCTATGGACGCCGCGATGGGAACGCTCAGAAGAAGGGTTAGGAACATCCCTCCGAAGACTGCAGTCAGCATAATCTCATTCCTCTTTTCATGCCGGGTGCGACCCTTTCAGTTCCCTCCCGGGAAAGAGAAGGGGGAAGATATCCTTCTGAACTATCCGGAAAGCCATCAGGAGAAAGAACACCGGTCCCAGGGAGAAGTACGTCCAGGTGGGAATACCCATTGCCGCCGTAGTCTGTGTATTTTCATACTGCAGCAGGGCAATATTATAGGAATACTTCACCACGAGGAGAGTAAACCCCAGAAAAGCCAAAGATGCAAAGAGGGATACGGCTCTGCCGAGCCGCTGAGGAAGGGCAAGCTGCAGCACCTCCACCTTCACGTGCTGCCGTCTCTTCGCGCAGAGGGAAAAACTGACGAGGCTGAGGGCGACAAAGAGAATACGCATCATCTCCTCTGCCCAGGAATGGACCGACCGTAGAAGATAGCGCGTAACCACCTGCTCCATTCCAATAAGGAGAATGGCAGAAAAAAGAACCACCACAAGGGTCTCTTCAAAATACCGGTCAAAAAATACAATTAACTTCACGAAAACACCTCCAGGGCACATCGCCTTTTCAAGGGAAGGGGCCTTTTCAGGGCCCCTCTCCTTAGGTTCGGACGGATCTCTAGCTGTTGGGTGCCTCTTCCTTATAGGACTCCTGGAACTTCTGGATTTTTTCGTACATGGCCATATCGATATCGGCCTTGTTCTCTTCGATCACGGACTTGCTCGCCTCCCGGAAGGCCGCCCGCTGTTCAGGTGTGAGCATGATGACCTCGGGAGTAGAAGCGGCCTTGAACTCTTCCATGACCTTCTTGTTGTTACCAAAGGCATTCTCAAGCTCCCATGCTGTAGTCTTCTTTACGGCCTTCATGAGATTTTCCTTCTCGCCGTCAGAGAGTTTGTCCCAGGATTTTTTGGACATGACGATGAGCATGGGGTCAAGGATATGTCCGTCCACGGTGATGTACTTCTGGACAGTATGGAACCCCTGGGACTTGATATTCTCGAAGGTATTCTCACCGGCGTCGATGACTCCCTGCTGAAGAGAGGTGAAGACCTCGCCGAAATCCATAGGTACAGGGTTTGCACCAAGGGCCTTGAAGATTCCCATACGGATTGGGGCCGGTTCGGTACGTATTTTCACACCCTTGAGGTCTTCAGGGGAGCGAATAGCGATATTGCTGTGAATATGGCGCCATCCTTGAAAGAAGTAGCCCAGGGGCATAATCCCCTTCTCTTTAAGAGGCTCAACCACTTGCATGGCAAGATCGCTGTTCACGAAATCGAGTCCCGCCTTTTCGCTCTTGAAAAGGTAGGGGATGTCGAAGACCGAAACGGCCTTGCTGAACTGAGCGAGAAGCCCCGTGGAGATGAGCCAGAAGTCGGTGACACCCTGCTGGATCTGTTCGATCCCCTCCCGGTTGTTCCCGAGGGCGGCGGCTCCCATGACCTGAAGCTTCATGGTTCCATTCGATTCCTTGGCGAGATACTCGGCGAATTTTTCCGCGGCCTGGGCAAAAGTCACGGACGCATGTCCTGTATGGCCTAGGACAAAATCCTTTCCAAAGGCCATGGAGGAAAAGGAAAGTATCAGCGCGGCAAGCAGTGTTGCAATCAATAAACGCTTTCTGTTCTTCATATAAGGGTCCCTCCTTGGATTTTCTCATTTTTCTGACTCTCCCTGAAAAAGGGAAACAGTACCACTCTTTCC
>JAAYJB010000271.1 GCA_012523155.1 Synergistaceae bacterium
CTCGACTCTGCCCGCGAACGATTCATCGCAGCGACCCTCATCTCCGTCGCCGTTCCCTGTGCAGGGCTTCAGGCCATGATCATCGGAGCAGTCGGTGAAATCGGGATGAAATGGGTTGCCGTCGTCTACGGGACGCTGTTCCTCTCCTGGCTCATCCTCGGGAGGCTTCTTCATACGCTTCTTCCGGGATACAGCCCGGAACTGATCGTGGAGATACCACCCTACAGGATCCCTTCAATGAAAGCAATGGGAATGAAGCTCTGGATGCGGGTGAGAGGATTCTTTCTCGAGGCGGTCCCCCTTGTCCTGGGGGGTATCCTCCTGATCAGCTTCATGGATGCCGCAGGAATAACAGCATTTCTCTCACGGATTCTTGCGCCTGTATTTTCAGGCCTTCTCGGCCTTCCTGCACAAGCTGCGGGGCCTATTCTCCTCGGTATCCTCAGGAAAGATGTCGCTGTTGGAATGCTCGCGACACTCGGTCTTTCACCTGCCCAGCTCGTCGTCGCCACCATTACCCTTTCCATGACTTTCCCCTGCATTGCCACATTCATCGTGCTGTGGAGGGAACTGGGGGGGAGACGCATGGCTGCATCCATGGGGATAATGATCGTTTCGGCACTCACTGCCGGAGTGACGGTACGGCTTCTTCTCTCCCTTAACATCTAGGCGACCTCGCAGAAGAGACCGGATTGCCCTTCGCGGTCCATTCCTTTATTATGATTAGGGCCAAGCCGGGAAAAAAACTCCGCCGGCCGGCAGTCAGAAGAAAAAGGAAGGGCGGTTTCACCATGAAAGAGGACTCTGTGCGGTCCGTAGAACGGGCGTTTCACATCCTCAAGGCCTTCACCAGGGATGACTACAAGCTGACACTCAGCGAAATCTCGGAAAGGATCGGGCTGCCAGTCACGACGACCCTTCGGCTTTCGGGCACCCTGGAAAGGCTGGACCTCCTCACCCGCCACGACGACAGGACGTATTCCCTCGGCAGCCAGCTCTATATCCTCGGGAGCATCGCCAGGGCAAACTTCAGACCCCAGCAGATCATTTATCCATACATGAAGACCATCAGGGACAATACGAAGGAAGCCGTCTCTCTCTACGGGATCGAGGCGGAGGAACGGGTCTGCTACGAACACGTGGAAAGCCTGCTCACCATGAGGTGCGTCATGAGAGTCGGCGACCGGGCTCCCCTTTGGGCGGGAGCGGGAGGGAAAGCGCTCCTGGCCTTTCTCGGTGAGGAAGCCGTCGCCAGGGAAATCGCCAAGGCCCATCCGATCACGTCCACCACCCTTTCAACAGCAGAGGAGCTGAGAAAAGATCTATCGGAAATCAGGACCCTCGGATATGCCATAAGCTGGGGAGAACGGGAGGAAGGCATACTTTCCATCGCGGTGCCCATCTTCAACAGGAAAGGAGAGATCCTCTTCTCCTTCTCACTCGCCGGACCGGCATCCCGTTTTACAGAAGAGATCGCCTTGTCCCTCATTCCGGAAATCCAGAGAATGTGCAGGGAAATCTCCCAGCAGATAGGATAAAACGATCCCCTCCGGTCTGGAGGGGATTTTCTGTATTTACCCTTTTCTTCCAGTGACCCGCCCGGCGCAGTAAGTCCTGGCAGTCTCGAGGCAGCGCTGTGCATGCTCTTTATATCCGTACTCCGCCACTTTCTTCAGGTTGGGAAGCTCGATGGAATAGGGCATGGCCGGCATGGCGTTCATTATGGCAGCCACGTCGATTCCTCCCTCTCCAACGTAGGACCGCTCTTCCCGGAGGATCCTGGTCATTTCGTCCCTGTCGGATGGAATTTCTCCGGGTGCGTCGCAGAGGTGCCCGAAATGAAACCACTCCGCCGGAAGCTTCGCCAGTTCCGAAACGTCGTCATTGGCCCTGTGAAAGTGGTGAACGTCCACCATGATGCCGGCATTGGCGCGGTCCACCGTCCTGAGAACATCCACCGCACCTGCCAGGGTCTTCACCGAGGCAATGGGAACATATTCAAGATCCACCGTCAGGTCGTACTGCTTCGCCAGGTCACAGATCTCGGCGAACCTTTCGAGATAATACTCCCTCTCCGGCGTCCAGATACTGCTGATGACGTGCTTTCCTCCGAGCTCCGCTGCCGTTTCCATGGCGGGTTCGTACTTTTTCACGTCCATGGTGTCAAACACCCTGGCGAGTTCGATATCCAGGAGCTTAATGCCCGTGTCGGCAAAAATCTGCTTCGTCTCCTTCATCAGGACCCGGTTCTTTGACAGGTCGTAATCAGGTTCACCAGGAAGCCCCATGTAAATCTGCCTCATGCTCACGAAATCATACCCGCATTCCGCCGCCATGGACGAAATCTCCACCGGAGACGTATTCAGAACGGTGAGCTGCGCGAGGGAAAACCGAAACTCCATTGACATCATACCCCTTCCTCGTTTGTCATATCTGTTCACAGGACTCCTTCCCCCGAAAGGAAAGGTTTTCAGGTAAAAATGCCTTTATTTCTGCCAGATGGAAACACAATCCACCTTCAGGAAACGCCTCAACAATAATAATTGGCTGCAGATTTGTCAATATGAAAAGAACAGGAAGGCAACATTTTGCATCAAAAGGAAATAAAAAAAGTCCGCCCCGGAAGAGGCGGACCATGTTTTGGACAAAATAAAGAGCTATTTGGCCTGGGGTCTTTCAATTCCGAAATCTGCAGGGGAGAACTTCGCCCCGCCTGCATCGTAAAGGAGCCAGGCGGCAACAGACTGATTCTGTTTTATGTATTTCTTCGCGTCTTCGCCGGTAATGCCGAGCTTCACACCGCCCATGGTTTTGGCGAACTCATCAAACCTGGGATCCTGGAACGCTTTGGCAAAAGCCGACCGGAGAACGTCAAGGACTTCGGCGGGAGTCTCCTTCCTCACGAAAGCACCGAAGAAGGCGCCCCACGGAAGGTAAGGCCTGTATTCTTCGTAGGCTTCTGTCACTGCCGGTACCGAAGCAACGCTCTCTATCCTCTCGGATGAGATCATGGCAAGCCCCTTCACCGAACCTGAGTGGATGAAGTTGGCGGCAGCAAGAAGGCCCACAGCGACCGCATCGATATGGCCGCCCATGAGGGCTGTGATGCAGGGACCTTCCCCGTCGAACTGCATCTTATTGAACTTCACGCCGTGGATCTTCTCGATCATGGTCGTTGCAACGTAGGGCAGCCCTCCGGGCCCGGTGGATCCCATGGTGATGGTCTTGCCGGAAGCGGCGGCTTCGATGAGCTCCCTGTATGAGGCATAGGGAGAGTCCTTGGAGACGATGACCACGCCCACGTTCGCCATCATGAGGAAGACGGGTTCGAACTGGTCATAATCTATCTGTGAAAGTCCGGTGACCTTGTAGAGGTTGGGATTTTCGGCGCCGAAGAGAATACTGTAGCCGTCAGCGGGCTGGTTCGCCACGAAGGTAGTGGCGATTGCTCCCGTGGCTCCGGTCCGGTTCTGCAGGATAATGGTCTTTCCGAGGTGCTCCTGGGCGATGGGAACAATGGCCCGGGACACGTTGTCCATGGCTCCCCCGGCGCCCCACATGATATACCCCTGTATGTTCTTTTCCGGGTAGGCTCCGAAAGCGGCCCCCGCCAGAACACCTGCCATAAGCAGCGCAACACCAAGTTTTCTCATGAAACATTCCTCCTTATTTTTCTGTTTTTGTTTCTCTCTTCCCCGGCGGGGAAAAATCTATTCCAGGCCTCTCCATCTCCTGTAAAAAGACGTCTGGGACACGATCAGAAAGACGATGGACAGCGTCAGAAAGAGGCTGATGGGATTGGTGAGAAAACCTTCAAGGAAAGGCAGAATCTGGTTCTCAGCTCCCTGCATTGCTCTCCTGTAGTTTGCGTCGAGCATGGGGCCGAGAATCAGCCCGAGGACCATTGGTCCTGTGGCGTATCCGTAGAGTCTCAGGAAATACCCGATGATTCCGAATCCGATCATGTAGAAGATGTCCACCACGCTGTTCTGTATGGCATAGGTCCCGATGACCGACAGAATGATAACAACGGGCATAATGATCTCCTTGGGGATCTCGATGATCTTCGCGAATGGCTTGACGCTCACGAGGCCCAGGACCATTAGGGCCACGCTGGCGATGGACAGACAGCTGACGATCATCCAGAAAAGGTGGGGGGTCTCGATCATGAGCATGGGGCCCGGCTTAAGACCGTGGATGTAGAGGGCGCCGATGATAATGGCCGTGACGGCGTCACCTGGTATCCCAAGTGTCAGCATGGGGATGAAAGCGCCGCCGATGGCTCCCTTGTTGGCCGTCTCGGGGGCAACAATGCCCTCGTAGGCTCCCGTGCCGAAGGGGCGGGAGGGATGCCTGACGGTCCGCTTGGCCTGATCGTAGGCCAGCAGGGCGGCAACGTCACCTCCTGTCCCGGGAAGGGCACCGATGAACACGCCGAGAAGAGATGACCGGATGGACAGGGGCAGGTACTTCAGAAACGTTGTCCAGCTCGGGATTATCCTGTCGAGGTTCTGCTTGGGCGATTTTTTCCCCGCATTCCTGAACTGGGTCAGTGCCTCCGAGACGCCGAAAAGACCTATCATGGCCGTCACAAAACTGATCCCCGCCATGAGGTAAATATTGCCGAAGGTGTACCGGAGCTCCCCTGTGGAGGGATCCATGCCCACCATGCTCAGGAGCACTCCTATCGCTCCGGCGGTGATCCCCTTGATCGGGTCTCCTCCGCCGATGCTGCCGATGAGCAGGATCCCCATCACAGCCAGCAGGAAAAAGTCCCTGGGGGAGAACTTGAGGGAGAAATTGGCGATCACCGGCGCAGCCACTGAAAGGGCAAGAATTCCAACGAAGCTGGCAAACACGGAAACGGTGGTGCACAGCCCTATGGCTTTGCCGGCCTCCCCTCTCTGGGCGAGTGGATAGCCCTCGATGCCCGTGGCAATAGCCGCCGGCGCCCCGGGGATGTTCAGCAGGATGGCCGTGATGGATCCGCCGTAAACTCCGCCGACGAACACGCCGCAGATCAGGGCGAGGGCGCTGTTCAGATCCCACGAAAAAGTAAATGAGATCAGCAGGGAGGCTGCCATGGTCACGGAAAGCCCCGGAATGGCGCCGACCCATATACCTGCGAAGACACCAACCCAGATGAGCATCATCATCTCCCAGCTCAGGAAGGGTATGAGGAAATACTGAAGGTTTTGTTCCATATCGGGGCCCCCTTACGGCAGTATGACCAGGAACAGGTAGCGGAAGACCGCCACCAGGACAGCGAGGGAGACCGCTGATATGATGAGCGCACGGACAATGTTCTTCCCTCTCTGGAGATACACCATACCGATGACCATAAAAGCGTAGGAAGAAGCCACAAAATGAAGCCTTGGCAGTATGAAGCAGTATGCCACAAGCAGAACCAGGACAACCACCACATCCATAGGAAGGAGATATCCGGTCAGCGTCAGGGATGCTTCGGGCTTTTCCCTCCACACCGCCTTAATAAAATTGAAGGCCGAACAGGCCATTATCACTATTGAGGCAAGCTTCGGGAAAACCGAGGGCGATGAGTATTCTCCGCTCGTCATATCGAGGGCGAAGTAGTAGCCGAGGGCACCAAGGAGAAATGTGATGGCGGCAATTCCGAGTTCCCCCGGCTTTCTCCGCGCTTCCGGCACGTATTTCGAAAGTTCCTTTACAGTTCCGGATGGTTCTCCCCCCGCTCCTTCAGCCTGTAACCCCATGTTTTTTACCATATCTGAGATTCACTTCCTTCCGTTGCGGCTGTTCTCGTCCGATCCCCAATAGAAGAAGGGACGGACCGGAAACGCACTCCGGTCCATTCCCGATTATACCTGAAGGGGCACTATTTTTTCGGTTCGGGTATGTTGAACTCGGCAGGAGATTTTTTTGCTCCCCCGGCGTTGTAGATAAGCCAGCTCGCCGTTGATTCAAACTTCTCGAGGAACTGCACTGCTTCCTCCCCCGTCGCACCGTTCTTGAAACCGCCGGAGTTCTTCACGTACTCCTCGAACCGGGGTTCAGCCATGGCCTGGGTGAAGGCTTCGCTGAGCTTCGCCACGATATCATCCGGAGTTCCCTTTTTCACGAAGACACCGTAGAAAGGTCCCCAGGGAAGGTACTGTGCGTACTCGGGATAGATTTCCGTGATGGCGGGAACTTCAGGAAGCTGGGGAACCCTTTTGGTTGTAAGCACCGCGAGACCGCGGAGCCGTCCGGCCCTCATATACTCCACCGATGTGGAGAGGGCCAGGGGCATGACGTCGGCGTGGCCGCCCATGACCGCCGTAGCGCCGGGGCCGTCGCCGTCGAACTGGATGTAGTTAAAGTCAGTTCCGTGGATGTTTTTCATCATGGCTCCCGCAACGTAGGGAAGGCCGCCCACACCGGAGGTGGCCATGCGGATCTTCTTCTCTCCCTTCGCCGCTTCCACAAGCTCCTGCATGGTTTTGTAGGGGGTATCGGGGTTGACGCAGATGACCACAGCTCCCTCCACCGCTATGACGACGGGCTGAAGGTCATGGAAACTCAGGGGAGAAAGCCCGAGGACCCTGTAGTTAGCCGGGTTTTCCGCACCGTAGAGCAGGGTATAGCCATCAGCCGGGGAGTTCACCGCCAGTGTCGTTGCCACAGCACCGGAGGCTCCCGTTTTGTTCTGGAGAATGATGGTCTGTCCCAACTTCTGCTCCACAAGAGGAGTGACTGCCCGGGCGAAGTTGTCGGTGCCGCCCCCGGCACCCCACATGATAAGTCCCTGGATGTTCTTCTCAGGATACACCGCCGCTCCCGCCGAAGCGAGAAGAAATACCAGAACAACCGAAAGTCCGAACACTGCCGCTTTTCTCATGCATCTTCCTCCTCTGTGTGTCTGTTTTCCGGGCCGGTTTTTCCGGACCGGTTTTCCCCATCCGCACCCCGGAGGGGCGGATCAGCCTTCACGCTTGTTCGTCGGATCGTAAAACTCGCCGAAGAGCACTTCCTCGGATGGTGCATCGATAAGAATGGGTTTGGCGACCCAGGTGCTGTTCATATAATGCTTCAGGGCGATGTTCTCCGAAACCTGGTTGCCGCCCCAGGTCCCGCACCCCATGCTCGACGTCATGGGCATGCCGTTGTTGGCGCTTCCTGCATTCGCCTTTGACTGGGGCTGCCGGACCATGATCCTGGTGACCGGCGCCCTCAGTGCAAGGGCATTGATATGTTCGTCGTTGTGGCTGTAGATGCCGCAGGAATGGCCCCGGCCGCCGACCTTATATATCTCGTCCATCATTTTGAGGGCATTTTCGAAGTCTCCTTCGTAGCGGTACAATGCGAGAAGCGTTGTCAGCTTTTCACCGGAGAACTTGTACTCCATGCCGATACCTTCCCCAACCACCATGACGAACTTCCTGTCCTCGGGGATCTCGAATCCGGCCGCCCTGCAGAGCTTCTGTGGAGAGACCGCCACTGTGTCTATGATCCTGTGCCCATCTTCGTCCCACATGGCCTTTTTCAGCATCTCCCGCTGTTCGTCGTTCGCAAGGTACCCTCCTTCCTTCTGGAGCTGAGCCACCATTTGATCGTAAATGCCTCCGTAGATGATGAGGTTTCCGTCGGCGGAACAGCCGGAGCCGAAGTCGGATGTCTTGCTGATCCTGGTGTTCCTGGCTGCCTCCCCGATATCCGTGGTTTCGTCGAAGATCATGGTGGCGTTGCCGGCGCCCGAGCAGTACGCAGGCTTCCCGGAGCTGTGGGCCGCCTTACTCATGGCAGGCCCGCCAGTCGCCATGATAAGATCGCCCATGGTCATTAGCTCTTCGACGACGGCCATGTTGACCTCGGTAATGCACTGGAGGAAATCCTCGGGCTCACCGATGGAACGGAGCCCCTGGCGCATCTTCTCCACCACCTCGAAGGTGGTCTTCTTTGTCCTGGGATGGGGGGAGAAGACCACCACGTCCCTGGCCTTCAGGGCATAGATGGCTGTGACGATGGGTGTGAGCTCGGGGTTGGTCATGGGAATCAGTGAGGTGATGACCCCTGCAGGCTTTCCGTACCTCACCAGCCCTTTCTCCGGGAGGATCTCAATGGGCCCTACGCTTTTCTGGCGGAGAGCATCCCTAAGGACACCCATGATCTTGTGCCGCTTGCCGAACCGGCCGCTCCAGTCCCCCGCCCCGCTCTCCTCCACCCCCATCTTGCAGATCCTGTCGAAGTCACGGGGGTTGCCTGCTGCCCAGGCCACGCAGCGGCACATGCGGTCTACCCGCTCCTGATCGTAGTCCTCGATGACCTTTTCTGCGGCCCGGGCCCTTGCGAAGATCCCTTCAAGAGTGCTCCTCTGTTCAGCCGTCAATTCCTTTTTCGCCATGTATTCCCATCTCCTTTTTATTCTAAGCTCCCGGAAAGGAGAGCTACTTTTCCATCCTCCAGGGTTCTATCTCTTCCCAGGCCCAGACCCTCCAGGGTTTTTCCTCTCCCCGCTTCCTGAAGATGTCGTTGATGTTCCAGCATCCTTCCGTTACCACCGGGGCGTTCTCCATCCGA
>JAAYJB010000272.1 GCA_012523155.1 Synergistaceae bacterium
CCTGCCCAGATGCCCTCCTTCACGTACCGTGCGAGCTCAAAAAGGGGCTTGTGGCCGGGGTTGACGTCCGTCCAGGAATTCACGACGGCGATGACAGGCTTCCGGAGATCCTTCCCCCTGTAGCCCGCCCCGCTCATGAGCCCTACGTAGTAGGCTTCGGTTATCTCTTCAGGTTTTCTGCGCCACGCCATGATTCCGCTCCTTCCGGATACAGGTCTAAACACATGTTCCGCAGCGCCAGAAACTGGACTCGCAGTAGCCGAGAATTTCGGCCCTGGTCTGCTTTCCGTTGGCCACCGCGATGATCTCTTCGAAAATCGTCCCGCCCATGTCGTCGATGGTAACGTCCTCTTCAAGAATGACCCCCGCGTTAATGTCCATGTTGTCCCTCATTTTGGCGAAAGTCGACGGGTTTCCCGTGACCTTGATAACGGGAGCGATCGGGTTGCCGACGGGAGTGCCGAGCCCCGTGGTGAAGACGCAGATCTGGGCTCCCCCTGCAACCATTCCCGTGACGGAGTCTACGTCAAAACCCGGAGTGTCCATCATGACAAGGCCTTTTTTCGTGGGAGCCGCGCCGTAGGGAAGGACTTCCCGGAGAACCGAGGTCCCTGCCTTGTGCACACAGCCCAGGGATTTTTCCTCAAGGGTCGTGAGCCCTCCCGCAATATTCCCCGGGGACGGGTTGCCCCCCCGGAGGCTGGTCCCCATATCCAGAGCACGCTGTTCCATCTGCCGGCATATGGAGCAGAGCTGCGCTCCGACTTCAGGGGACGCAGACCGTACCGCGAGGATGTGCTCCGCCCCGATGAGTTCGGTCGTCTCACTCAAAACAACGGTGCCTCCCGCACTGACCACCCTGTCACAGGCAGACCCCACGGACGGATTCGCAGCCACTCCGGATGTGGGGTCGGAACCGCCGCACTCCACGGCCACCACAAGGTCCGATACATCGCATGGGACCCGCTGCTCGAGGCTTGCCCTGGCAACGAGATCCATGGCGATCCTGACTCCCTCGCTGACGGCGTTCAGGCTTCCGCCGGCTTCCTGGATGACCACGCATTCTACCGGTTTCCCGCATTCCGCGATCGCCTTCGCCACCTCTTTCGGCCTTGCGGTTTCGCAGCCAAGTCCGACCACGAGGACGCCAAAAACATTGGGGTTCTTTCCGAGCCCCACAAGGGTGTCAATGGTCATTCGGGCATCCCTGCCGATCTGGCCGCACCCCAGGTGATTCTGCAGGGCAACCGTTCCCTGGACCTGCATGGCGATCATGCGTGCGGTCTCGGCCGCGCAGACCACCGAGGGGAGAATGAGCACCTTGTTCCGGATGCCGACGGAACCGTCGGCCCTTTTGTACCCCATGATCCTGTTCAAATAATTACCCCCTCAGGCTCTTCACGTTGTGAATATGCACGTATCCGCCTGCGGAAATGTTCTCCGAAGCTTCACCGATGCTTTCACCGTACTTGATCACTTTTTCGCCCCTGCGGATATCCGTGAGGGCAAACTTGTGATACATGGGAATATCGTCCATGAGCTTCAATACAGAAGAACCCAGTGCCACGCAATCCCCTTTTTTCAGGGCTCTGAGGGCTACCGCCACACTGTCCTTCTCCGATATTTTCAATGCGTCCCTTGATGCCATCAAGACCCTCCCCAATCATTCACATCTGTCTGCCGCTTTTACGAAATCCGGCCGGTTCATGTTATGCTGCGTACTTCCTGAGATTTGCGGCCTGTTTTCTGCTCGGCCTTGCTCGACCAATTGCAGAGAGTATCGTATCATAAGCATATTGACGGAGCAAATAAAATTTTCTTTCATTGAAAAAACGATTTTTGATATACTCGATAAAAAGGTGGACAAAAAATGAATGATGCGAAAAAGGAATTGATCCGCAAAATGTACATTGCCCTTCAGGCAGGGGAGATAACGAAAAACGACATGCTCCTGCCCGAAAGGGATCTTGCAGAGTATTTTCAGGTGAA
>JAAYJB010000273.1 GCA_012523155.1 Synergistaceae bacterium
AGGATCTTCTCCTCCTGGAGGTAGGCGCACATGGTTTCCGGCCAGTGGACCCAGGGGGTGTGGATGAATTTGAAGGTGCGGTTCCCGAGGGAGAGAGTCTGCCCGTCCTCCATGGCGTCGATGACGCCTTCGTCGATGTGGAGATGGTCCTGGAGCAGTTCCTTGGCCTTCGTGGAGCAGACGACACGTGCACCGGGGTATTTCTCGAGCAGGGTCGGGATGGCCCCGGAATGGTCCTGCTCCGTGTGCAGCGAGATGATGTAGTCGATCTTCTTCACATCTTC
This sequence comes from Synergistaceae bacterium, assembly GCA_012523155.1. Classification (GTDB taxonomy): domain Bacteria; phylum Synergistota; class Synergistia; order Synergistales; family Aminobacteriaceae; genus Aminivibrio. The sequence goes on from JAAYJB010000273.1 coordinate 285, forward strand.
CAGCTGTTCCAGGAGCACGTATTCAAGCTCCGGGTCGGCGGTGTCGATGAGGGCGGTCTTTTCTGATCCCTCCACGAGGTATGCGTTGTAGCTCGTTCCCTCGGGGAGCGGGATGAGCGAGTCGAAAAGACGGCGGTTCCAGTCCACTGCCCCCATGAGGAAGATACCGTCGCGCATGGTTCTCTTTTTCATTGCAGTCTCTCCTTTCACAACAATATGTTCATCGGGTGGAAAAAATTGCTAAAATACACCCGGCATGTATCTTTGTTCTTAGTAAATTATAGACATCCGCGGCTTTTTGGCAAGAGAGGGCCGGGCAGGTGCCACAATTCTGGAACCTGGTCCAGTTCTCGTTTTCCAGAGGTGACGGTCCATGATCCGTGAAGACACCATACTGCCCGCCGGCTGCAGCCCGGAATGCGGAGGATGCGCGGACGGATGGTGTACTGAAGAATCGTCCATATCGAGAAAACAGTCACGGGCGGCACGAGCCCTCACCCGTTGGGAAGACCGTCTCGGCGCCCTTCTATCCGTCTCCGGGGAGAAACGGTTCGGCTACCGCGGCAGGACGGCCCTCTCGGCGAGATGGACCCCCGGAGAGGGATGGCGGTTCGGAATGGAGGGAGTTCGTGCCCAGGGAGCTATAAAGATGCGCTTTCTTCGGCCGAGGCCTTTCGTCTCTCTTCTCGGCTGCCCTGTTCATTCACCCGGTGTCAGGAGAATGCTGAACCTTCTTGCTGCCTCACTGCCCCCGGATGAGCCCGAGGGATCATTTCCCCTGGCTTTTGTCTCCATATCAGGTGCCCAGTGCACCCTTATCTTCAAGGTGAAAGAAGACCCGGGAGACGAATGGTTTTTCTCCTCCCGGGGAGGCATGCCCCCCCTGTCGGAAACCATGCCTGCCGCCGGTGCCGAGGGAATCTGGATCCACCTGCATCCTGCCGCCGGAGTGCGGCTCTTTGCAAAGGGAGGGTGGAGGCTCGCGTGGGGAAAACCGAGATCGGCTGACTGCAGGGGACTCCTCTACGGCCCCGCATCCTTTTCCCAGCTTATTCCCGAACTGCACGGACACTCTCTCAACACCGCCGGAGAATATCTCCGTCCCTGTCCCGGTGATGCCGTACTCGACCTCTACTGCGGAACCGGGGCGAGCATGGCCCTATGGGCCGCTGCAGGGGCTGCTGTCATGGGAATAGAGGCGGGCGGAGAAGCCGTGGACTGCGCCCGGCTTAATGTTCCCGAAGCAGAAGTCCTGAGGGGAACCTGTGCGGACCGTCTTCCCCAGGCGGAGAAATTCCTCCTGTCCGTTCCCCGTCGGCGGCGCATGGTGTACGCAAATCCCCCCAGAGTGGGTTTGGAGCCCCCTGTAAGGGAAGCTCTTGCGGAAAGGCTCTGTCCGGCAAGGCTCGCCTATCTTTCCTGCAGCCCGGGAACCCTCGCAAGGGACTTGGCCGTGCTTGAAAAAGGAGGGTTTACAGTGGAGCGGCTCATCCCCTATGATTTCTTTCCCCGGACCGCCGCTGTAGAAGTGCTTGCACTCCTCGAGGGTCCGGAGGGATAAAACCGAAAAAGCGGATCTCCGGACACGGTTTTCCCGGCTTGGCATAACTGCTGCCTGGTAAAGTAGAAGCACAGATGCTTATTTTTTCAAGCAACCGGAGCCGGAGTGTGTTAGAGGACTGCACGCTTCGATTGCGTTCCGTGCTTCATCCCGCTATTATAAAAAACGAAAGCTGATGCTTTTTTGCATTTTATCAAAGACATTTTCAAAGATGACCATAAAAAGAAGAGGTGCTTTCAATGCTGGATCTTGCTTTAAGGAACGGCCGTGTTCTGGACGGAACAGGGGCCCCGTGGTTCAGGGCAGATGTGGGGATATCAGGCGGTAAGATAGTTCGAGTGGCAAAAAGGATCGACGAAGAAGCATTTCAGTCTTTTGACCTGGAAGGGCAGATGATTTGTCCGGGGTTTATCGACATGCACACCCACTCTGACCTTCGCCTTTTTTCCACACCCGAAGAAGATGCCAAGATCATGCAGGGCATTACCACCGCAGTGCTGGGCCAGGATGGACTCTCCGTGGCGCCTCTTTCGCCCGGGGAAATACCTATGATGAAACAGAGGCTTGCGGGCCTTGACGGCTCCTGGGAGGAATGGAACTGGAGCACTATGGATGAATACCTCTCGGCAATCGACAGGGCTCAGCCTGCAACGAACTCCGCAATGCTTGTACCTCACGGGGCAGTGCGGGCTTCCGTTGTGGGCTGGCAGAACAGGCCGGCAACTGACGACGAGATCCGCGAGATGGTCCGCATCACGGGAAGGGCAATGGAAGAAGGAGCCTTCGGTTTCTCGACAGGTCTTATATATCCGCCCTGTCTTTATGCGGAAGAGAAGGAATTCGTAGCCCTGGCCGGGGAGGCTGCGGCCTGGGGAGGATTTTTCGTCGTCCACATGAGAAACGAGCAGGACTATATCGAAGATGCCCTGAACGAGGTAATCACTATTTGCACGAAAGCGGGGTGCCCGCTGCATATTTCGCATCTCAAGATCGCGGGGAAGAAGAACTGGGGGAGAGCGGGACGCGTTTTGCAGCTTCTCGACAACGCACGGAGCAAGGGACTCGAAGTTACCTTCGACCAGTACCCCTACACCGCGGGGAGTACCATGCTCGATGCCCTTATTCCACCGGTTTTCCACGCGGATGGCCAGAAGAAGATGCTTGAATATATCGGTGATCCATCAGTCAGGCAAAAGGTACGGGAAATGACGGATGGAACAGACGGCGCTCCATGGGAGAACTGGGTGGGTTCCTGCGGTTGGGAAGGTATCCTCATAAATTCCGTCGGTTCGGAAAAAAACCGTTGGGTGGAAGGAAAAAACATGGCGGAGATTGCCGCGGCATCCTCCAGGGATCCCGTGGATGCCCTCTGCGATCTTCTGGTTGAGGAATCCGGCACTGCGACGATGACCCAGTTCTACGGATGCGAGGAGGACGTGGAAACAATAATGAGCCATGAATCCATGCTCTTCTGTTCTGACAGCATCGTGGGAGGAAAGCCGCACCCAAGGGCTTACGGTTCGACTGCCCGGATCCTCGGCCGCTATGTAAGGGAGAGAGGAACACTCAGCCTGGCGCAGGCGGTGCGCAGGATGACTTCAGGTCCCGCCGCCCGGCTGGGGCTCCAGGACAGGGGAATTGTCAGGGAAGGAATGAAAGCCGACCTGGTGGCCTTTGATCCTGCGGCAGTTGGCGACAGAGGGACGTACCAGGATCCTGTCAGTTACCCTGCAGGCTTCTCCATGACGGTCGTTTCCGGGCACGTCGCCATGATCGACGGAGAGCTCACCGGGGCCAGGGCCGGAGGGGCGCTCCGAAGGCGCTGAAACAACAGACCTATAGAGAAATAAAAGCTGCGCGGCATACACCGCGCAGCTTTTTTCGGCCGGTATGTGGCGCGAGCCGTCCGGGAAATTATCCGGGGAAGACTGTGTCGACTGTCTTCTCCGCCTTGTTTTTTGGGGTTCAGTCGCGGTAGTCCTTCTCCACCCGCTGCATCATTGCCCTGATATACCCGAGGGCATAGGCCATGCCCACGTGCCAGGGTGCAGGGCTCGACACAAGGGGTGAATGGTCGGGGATGACCGCGCCCCGGAAGTCGTTCCGGCGGAGGATCTTCAGCACCCGGTAGATATCGATGTCCCCCTCGTCGATGAAGGTCTCCCGGTAGCGCGGGACCCGGCCTTCCACATTCCTCAGGTGGATGTACCCTATGGCGTTCTGCTTCGCGTAGCTTTCAATGGCCTCGTAGAAATTCCAGCCGTTCATCTCCGCCAGTGTCCCCACGCAGAGCTCAAGGGTGTTGCTGTGGCTCTTCTTCAGGTCGAGGAGCCTTTGGTAGAGCTCGGGCCGCCAGACGAGCCTGGGTGTTCCCCTGAGCGTGGCGAAGGGGGGATCGTCCGGGTGGGCTGCCAACTTCACGCTCGACTCCTCTGCAACGGGCAGCAGCTCCTCGAGGAACCACGCGAACCGTTTCCAGAGCTCCTCGGAGGTGATTTGCGAGGCAGAGTTGACTTCCTTCGGTGCTTCGGGGTCGTAGAACATGTTCCAGACCATGCCCCGGGGGAGGGGGAGATCGTCATTGCCGTCCACGCCAACCGATTCGGCGCCGCCCCTGGCGAAGGGGCCGCTGATCCTGGATGCCACTCCGGCGAGGCTGAAATTATACCCCATGACGGGAATGCCGGCCCTGCCGATGTTCCGGATGAGCCGCTTGAGCCCCTCCATCTGCTCGACCTTTTTCGGGCCGTCGAGGAGAACATCGTACCAGAAGCCCGGATCGAAGTTCTCTATGGCCTCGAGGACCAGCCCCGCGTCCTCTATGGATTTTCTGATGTCACTGAGTTCCCCGTAGCTCCACACGTCCCTGTTCCGGGTGACGCCCCATCCGTCGGCGTCACCCACGGGCTGATTATCCCCCGTAACGGGATCTTTCTCCCTGTGGAAGTAGTCCACGAGGTGAATTACCAGGTGAGTGCAGCCCAGCTGTTTTGCGTAAAGGAAGTTTTCCCTGGTGAGATGATGCCTGTAGAACACCATTGCAAGTTTCATCGGTCCGGCCTCCCTCTCTCCGTGTCAGATAAGAAATTACAGCAAGTACATCCCCGGTACACGATTTCCGGCATGATGGCGTCAATGGAAGGAAATACTTGCCGGTCTTTTTTCCCTGAATGCATCCACGTTCCGTCACGCTTCCTGTACAGTTGCTTCAGTTGCTTCAGTTGCTTCAGTTCCTGCTGTATCGGTATCCCGGGGAGTTCCGCTTTTCATGATGTACTCGGGGAATTTTTCCCGAAGATGTTCCGACTCGCCCAAAATCTTGTTCAGGTGCATGGAAAGCCAGTGAAGAGCATCATGGCTGTCACCGTGCCTGCATGCCGAGAGGATCGCCCTGTGCTCCACGAGAACTTTTCCGAAATCGAGGTAGTTCTTCAGGCTGAGATATCGGAGTCGCTTGTACTGGGCGCTGAAATGATCTATGAAACTCCAGGTCCTGGCCTTTCTGCAGGCGAGAAAGAACTCCCTGTGAAAGAAGTCGTCAGACTCAACGAAGCCGTCCACATCCCTGTCTGCGATGGTCTGTTCCTGGGTGTCGAGGATGGAGTCCATGGCGGAGAGGGTCTTTTCGTCAGGAGGAGAGGAAATAAAAAGGGAAAGAACGGTGCTTTCAACACAGAAGCGGGTAAACCGGACTTCCTCTATCTGCTCCATGTCCATGAGAGAGATGTAGGTCCCCCTCTGGGGGCGGATCTCGAGAAGCCCCTCAGCCTGGAGCTTGATGAAGGCTTCACGTACGGGGGTCTTGCTGATGTTCATCCTTCCCGCGATATCCTTCTCGCTGAGCCGTCGTCCGGGGAGAAGCCGCCAGTTCAGTATGTCCCGGCGCAGAGCAAGATATACCTGCCGTGTGACCCCGTCCTTGAGCTCGCTCATGTCGAAATAGGAAAGCATCGGCAACGTCCCTTTCTCAGAAGGTCTTCACCAAAAAGCAGGGGCAAAAAGAGTGGAACGAAGTGTCAACTGATATATTAGTATCTTAAGATTTTTCCGTTTATTTGTCAAG
>JAAYJB010000274.1 GCA_012523155.1 Synergistaceae bacterium
CTCCATGTAGTTCCCCTGCCTGGCTCCTCCCTGGATTTTCCGCAGGAATGCCCTGTCGCCGGAGATCACGTAGCAGACGGACTCACCTGTTCCGGCAAGTGATCCCACAGCCTCGAGGGGAAGTGCGTTTCCTTTTCTGCGCCCGGTACTTATGGTGACCCTCGAGTACATGCCGGGCAAAAGTTCTCCGTTCGATGGCAGAAGCACCTCTACCTGTCCTGTCCGTGTGACAGGATCAAGTGACGGGTACACACGGGATACCTCGGCCCTGAAGGTTTTGGACGGGAAAGCGTCCACGGTGACTAAGGCTTCCTGGCCGACGCGGACGGACGGAAACACCCGTTCCGGAATTCCTCCGGAGACTTTCACTTTCTCCTGCCGCGACAGGAGGAAGGCCGGAGCCTGGGACACAGTGTCGCCGGGGTCTATGTTTCTCGCAAGGACAGTTCCCGAAATAGGAGCACGGATAGTATGGTAGCCGAGCATTATCTTCAGCTGCGCCAGGGCCGCCTTCGCTTCCTGGACCTGCCGTGATGCCGCCTTGGCCTCCCCTTCCATGCGTTCGTACTGCTGGCGGCTGACCACGTCTTCCCTGTAGAGCCCCGCTATCCGTTTGTAGTCAGACCGGACTACGGATGAATAGCTCGATGCCCTGCCGAGAACGGCCTCCGCCTGGATGACCTGCTGCCGTACGAGGCTGTCATCAACAACGGCAAGAGGTGCGTCCTTTTTTACCTGGTCTCCCTCACTCACAAGTACACGAAGCACGGTCCTGCCGGGAACTTTACATACAACAGCAGCTTTTTCTTCAGGCTCTATGCCGGCCGCAAATGAAATTTTTTCTTCGAATTCGACAGTGGAAACCATGACAGTTTCAACCGGAATAATGTCAGCATCGGGTTCGCCGCCTCCTGCAAGCATCTGGTTCCACCTGTATATGATGAGGACGCCGAACATGATGATGAAAATCAGAAGAGCGATCACTTTTTTCATTTCACTGCCTCCCCTGAGAGCGTTTTTCCTGAAATTCCCATGGTCCAGTCGAGCTCGGCCCTGGCCTTGCGAGTATCGTATATGCTCTCGGCAAGCCTGTTCCGTGCGTTGGTCAAGGCGACAGCCGCATCGAGTACGTCGATATTTGTTCCGACTCCCGCGGCATAGCGCTTCATGGCCATCCTGTGATCCTCTTCGGCTGCAGCCTCCATGGCCCTTCCTACGTCAATACTCATCAGGGCGGATTCGTAGTTTAGCTGCGCAACTGATATTTCAAGCCCTATCTGCCGTTCGAGATCTTCAGCCCGGCTGCGGAATTCCTCCGCTGCGGCCATGGCTTCCCTTGCCTGGGCGGCGGCTTTTCCTCCGTCGAAAAAGGTCCACTCGGCGACGATGCTTATCTTCCAGTCATCCATCTCCGAGGGGAAAAATTCTTCATCCGCCCTCAAGACCTCCCCCCTGAAATACACATGGGGAGATGACTGAGCCCGTGCCGCCCTCGCTGCACTGAGTGACGCCTTCATTGCATATTTCAGGGCCTTCATCTCCGGCCTGGAGGAAAGGCCCGTTTCAAGAGGCTGTTCCGGAAGAGGTTCGGCTTTTGGGTAATTCTCATCGGTCTGAAGACTCCATGCCCCACGGAGGGAAACCCCGACCGACCGTTCCAGGCCCTTCCATGCCACGTCAACTGCATTCAGAGCCTGGATGCGGTTCAGCTCCGCCTCGGAAACAGAGACACGGACGCGAAGGACTTCATTCTTTGCCACAACACCGCTCCGGTAGAGCGCATCTACCTGAGACAGGTGTTCATGGGCCAGGGCGAGGGCTTCTTCGGCAACTTCCAGTTTTCTCCGGGCGCGGAGCAAGTCATACCAGGAAGAGGTTACCGCCCATTCAACTGACTGCACAGTCCGCTCCTCCGATGCCCTGACGCCTCTCAGGGCAAGTTTTTTCGACTCCACCGAATGATGGACCGTTCCGCCGCTGTACAGCAGGTGGGTCAGGGTGAGGGCAGCTTTCCAGGTGGTTTTGAACCCCGCGCGGGAGTACCCTGCCTGCTGTCCGCCTATAAAAACAGGCTGGATCGGGTCTTTGTCGGAAGTCTGGTACAAAAGAGACAGGGCAAGCTGGGGAAGTGCCGATGCAGACGCCTGGTCGAGCTGTGC
>JAAYJB010000275.1 GCA_012523155.1 Synergistaceae bacterium
ACGGCTATTCCCTGAACATCATGAGTTCCCTGGGCCTTGCCATCTCCATGGGCGTCCTGGTGAACAACTCCATCCTCATTATCGAGAACATCTACCGCTACCGGGACATGGGATACTCTCCCGAGGAGGCGGCGGAAAAAGGAACGGTTGAGATTTCCCTGTCGGTCATCGCGGGAACCGCCACCAACCTCGGCGTATTCCTGCCGGTTGCCATCATGAAGGGAATCGCAGGGCAGTTCCTGGTGCAGTACGCCATGACCATAGTCTATGCCACGCTTTTCTCCCTGTGGGTCTCCCTGACCCTCACGCCGTCCATGGCGGCACGGTTCAGCCCTGACGCGGGAATTCCCAGGATCGGCCGCATCCTGTGCGGATGGTGGGACTGGGTCTATTCCGGCTTCGAGGAGCTTTTCCTCTCGCTGCTCAGGCGTGCACTGGCCCACCCGGTCGTCACCATTGTTCTTTTCCTGGGGCTTACCTTCGGGGCATTCAGGCTGGGAGGCCTTATCGGCTCGGAGATGATGCCCCGCACGGACAGCGGTGTAATGACGGTCAGCATCACCCTGCCGAGCAACACCCCGGTGCTGGTTTCCCAGGAGAGGGCGAAGGAAATCGAGGACCATATCAGGAAGACACTTCCCTCGCTGAAATATATCGTTTCAACTGTGGGGGCCTCGGGAAGGAACCAGGGAACCCACAAGGCGACCATAGAGGCTTATTTTAAAGATGACCCGGATCGCCCCTCCACTATGGAAATGGCGGACACGATCCGTCCCTTCGTAAACGCCATGCCCGGAGTGGACGGCTCCGTCAGCGGATTCCGGCAGAACATGGGCGGAGGAAAGCCCATTCAGCTGGTGGTTAAGGGAGAGGATCTCGAGACCCTCTACCGGATCGCGGAACAAATGCGTGACCGGATCCGCCATGTGCCCGGAATAGTGGACGCGGGCATCGACGTGGAAATGGGCAAGCCCGAGCTTCAGGTCCTGCCCGTAAGGTGGCGCCTCTCCCAGTTCGGCATAGACATGACCACCCTCTCCCACGTTATTTACGGTTACCTTGTGGGAATGGACGCCGGCAAGTTCCGCCAGGACGGCTTCGAGTACGACATCAAGGCCCGGATAAGCCCCGACAAGGCGAAGGATATCTTCAAGGTCCAGGATCTTCCCATCATGACGGGCTACGGCCTCATGCCCCTGAAGGAGTTTGCAGATGTGCAGTGGAGGGACGGCCCCACGGAGGTCGTCCGGAAGGACCGGCAGAAAGCGGTCACTGTTGAGGCTGACGCACGAAATATAAGCGTCGGCGAGGCCACGGCAAATGCCAGGAGAGCCATAGCAGATCTCGAACTTCCCCAGGGATACGTCATCGACTACGGCGGCGATGCGGAATTCATGGAGGAGACCTTCGGGGAACTCGGCCAGGCGCTTTTCATCGCCATCGGACTCACGTTCATCATCATCGCGGCGATCCTGGAATCGTGGTTCTTTGCCTTCGTCATCATTCTCACCGTGCCCCTGGCAGCACTGGGAGTCATTCCGTCCATGCTCCTGTCGGGGATCTCCATCTCCATGTTCGCACTCATCGGGCTCATCATGCTCGTAGGCCTGGTGGTGAACAACGCCATCGTGGTCATCGACTATGCCGAGATCCTCAGGAGGGACGAGGAGATGCCGGCTTCCCGGGCAATCTGGAAGGCATGTACGACCCGTCTCAGGATGCTCTTCATGGCCATTTCCGCAGCAGTCATCTCCATGGTGCCCCTGGCCCTGGGAACAGGACAGGGCG
>JAAYJB010000276.1 GCA_012523155.1 Synergistaceae bacterium
CAACTCCAAGTTTCCATGCGACGGGAGCTATGATGGGACCGAGGACGACAACGGAAGCGTAATCATCCATGAACATCCCGTTGATGAGGAGAAGGATGTTTATCAGCAGAAGGAAAGACCATTGAGGGAGGTTTGAAAGAGGTCCTATAACCTTATATACGACCTGCTCATTTGCGATGGCCCATGCTGTAACAGTAGCACTTCCCGCCAGCAGGATGACAAGCCCGGAGGTAAGTGCTGTCTCCTTCAGAATATCGGGGATATCAGAAAGCTTGCCCTCCCGGTAAACGACAAAAGTAATAAAAAAAGCATAAACAGCAGCAATTGCAGATGACTCTGTCACTGTAAAAATGCTGCCGAAAATTCCACCGAGAATTATTACCGGTAAAAGAAGCGCGGGAAGAGCCCTGCGGAACTGTCTCCACTTCTCAGGCCAGGGAGCTCTTTCGTGGTTTGGATACCCTCGTTTCACTGCTATACGGTGAACGGTAAACATCTGTGCCAGAGCGATAAGGAAGGCGGGAATTATCGCCGCAAGGAAAAGTCCTGCAATCGAGGTTCTGCCGACTGAGACACAATAAATGATCATAAGGACGCTCGGGGGCATTATCGGTCCCAGAAGAGAGGCGCTTGCCATTACTGCAGAACTGAAAGCCGGAGTATATTTTTCTTTTTTCATCATGGGAATGAGAAACGACCCGAGAGAAGCAACTTCCGCCAGGGCCAGGCCCACTATAGATCCCATAAAAAGACATGTTCCTATTGTAACCAGCGCGAGTGCTCCCCTGACATGCCCTATAAAGGCGTTGACAAAATCAATGAGGGCTTCGAGAAGGTGCCCTTTAAGCATGAATTGGCCGGTCATAACAAAAAAGGGAACCGCAAGCAGGGAAAAACCGTTCATTCCTTCAAACATTCGCTGAGCAACGAGAAGTTGCGGATAACCTCCTGCCAGCAGGTACATTGTAGAGCTTAGAATCATGTTGAAAGCTATGGGAAAACCCATTATCAAAAGAAAAACAAAACAACCTACTAAAACGAATAGTTCCATTGAAGAACCCTCCTCATTCTATTTCAAACGGTAGCTCTGTGCTGTTTTAACAAAGAGAGCGAACTCCATCAAAAAAGGAGAAGGTTCTTCGTATATTTGGAAACATCAATCGATAATCGATTTTTATCATTTCACGTCACGAGCTCTTTGTCAAGAAACCGATTTCGTCCTAAATCCGCAGGTTCGTTCCCTCAAGTAAAGGGATAGCTCCCCGGACGGGGAAATGAACTGTTTTCGTTTCTCCGTTCCGTTTCTTTATTTCCCTTTTCAGGTATTTCAGGTCTTTCCCCTTTTGCGGGTATACTCCATCTGCACGGATGATAGCCTTCCGTGGTCCGGGGGATTCTATGGAACCGCTGCTTTTCCTCTCAGTCCGGCATGGACTGCAGCAGCTCCAGTCTCTTCATGACGGAGGCGAAGAGGGGGCCTCCCCGGTCTCCGGTCCAGATCTTCAGCACGGTCCGCCTTCCGTGCGTCACTATTTTCCCAACCATGGTGTAGAGGAGAAACCGGATGCTTTTCGGCCTGCTTTTTCCATACTCCTCCGGCAGGAGATGCCGCTTCATCA
>JAAYJB010000277.1 GCA_012523155.1 Synergistaceae bacterium
AAAGCCCAGTGGTTCAAATAGAATAATACCGGGTACGGATTTCCGCAAACGATAAACGAGGGGCTCTCCCGCCGCGGAGAGCCCCTTTCTGTTATTCTTCATCGGCCTTCAGGACGATACAGTTTCCCGCCGGTACGTATACGACAGGCCCAACGGGCACACGGGGCCGGATCCATTTCATGCCCTCATCGAAAGAGGCAAATGTTCTGCCGGGAAAAGGAACGCCCTCCCTGGCTGCAATAAGGGCCGCAGGATGGGATTTCATGTCGTGAACTATCTTCAGGGCGATAAACCCCGGAATGGTGAAGTCCTGCTCCAGCTGCCTGAAAAGTTCTTCCTGGTCGGAAAGAGAGAGAAGGAGGTCCCGGCCGAAGTTTCCCGGTCCCATCCCGTCCTCCAGGGCGGCGCACAGGACAAGACCTCCGCCCGGAAGCAGTGCCCCAAGGCAGGCCGAGATTGTTTTCGTCGCCTGGTAGAGGTCGATATCGTAGGGGTATCCCCCGCTGGATGCAACGATGAGGGCGGCTTTCCGCGGTATGTAAAGTGTCTGAAGCACCTTGGCAAGCTCCACTCCCTTCCTCCAGCCCGCCTCCAGGCTTCCGGCGGCATAGCAGTGCGGGGATCCCTTTTCATCGGGAATCACGTTCAGGAGAAAAATCTTTCTGTCCTGTCCGATCAGCCTGCTGTATTCCTCCATATCTTCAGCGGTGGAGTTTCCCGAAATGCGGCCGACATTTACCTGGAGCCCCTGGATGCCTCCGGCAAGGCACAACCCGTGGTTGTTCTGCACAGATTCCTTTCCGCTTATTCCGGGCAGCAGCGCTTTTCTTCCGCCGCTGAATCCCGCAAGGTCATGGTAGCCGATACCGCCCGCCAGAACGAGGAGGTCAGCATCGAGAGCCTCGGGAGCCGCCGCCACTGGAGTCCCTCTTGATGTCCGCAGCCCTGTGTCCCGTACCTGGGCCGGGTCCGACCACAGGACCCTGTCCGCCGGTCTGAAGGCTCCTCCAAGGAGAAGGGCCGTTTCATCCCGTGAAGGAGCCCGGTGAAGCCCGGCACCGATTATCCATGTCACCGGGTTCGCTGTATTTCTTTGTATTTCCGACCTCAGAGCCTCAGCCATGAGAGGCACATTCTGCCAGAGACGGGTCGCGTCCGGAAGAACGACAGCGATCCTGGACGCAGCGGCCGAAAGCACTCCCAGGGATGGAGATCCTTCCGGTTCCGAGAGCGCATCTTCCGGAGTTCCCCTGGGAGGTCGCACACCCCTGGATACCGGGAAAACAACATCATCGGGTGCCGTCCAGGGTATAAACGACCTCCCCATTGGAACAGACAGGTTGCTTTTTGTCATTTTTTCTCTCCCTGTGCCCCTGAAGGACTGATAATGGAATAATAGGTTTTCGGGCGCCCGGGACGTCCGTCCTGCACTCCCGCACTTCGCGAAATAAGCCCCCTGTCCGACAGATACTCCAGATACCGGTGGGCCGTGACGTAGGCGAGCCCGCATGCCGCCGCTATCTCGTCACAGTCGGCAGGTGCCTGAAAATCCTTTATCTTTTCAAGGACTTTTCTCATCGTGTCCTTGCTGACTCCCTTTTTTCTTTCTTCCCAGTTCAGCTGCTCCCTGTGGGAAAAAATCTTCTCATGCAGGCGTATCCGTGCCGTAAAGTCAGCAAGCCTGATAGGTTTGGAGATGAAGTCATCCGCGCCGGCAAGCGTCAACTTCGAGGCGAGTTCACCGCCGTCTTCAACGGTCAGGGCTATGAGCACCAGTTTGGAGGAAAGCTCCCTGGCTTTCCGGATAACATGAAGGCCGTTCATGACCGGCATATGATAGTCAACGAGAAGGATATCCACCTCGTCCAGCCTGACCCAGTCAAGACATTCCTCCGGTTCGCTCGTAGTGAGCATCCTCCATCCCTCAGTCGATGCCATTGCCTCAAGTGTATAAAGGATCGACTTGTCGTCATCGATTGCACCAATATGAAGAGGCATCAAACCCCGTCCTTTCCTTCCCCGGCTCTTCTCAGAAGGATGGCTGCACGGCCTCCTCCACCGGGAATGTTCTCAACGGAAAAAAAACCTCCGTGACTGCGAACAACCATTGTAACGTATTGAAGGCCCAGGCC
>JAAYJB010000001.1 GCA_012523155.1 Synergistaceae bacterium
CGGGAAATGCTGTTTAAAAAAAGAGATATTTGTATTATCATACATTTCGATATGAAAGAAAACTTTTTTGGGGGCCGAAGGCATGAGCCATGAAAATCTTAAAAATCATTCCTCTCCGGAGAGCGGGAAGGATGATATGTCTTTCTGCGCCGCCCAGGCCGAATGGCAGATGAGGACTCTGTTTGACAATGTTCCCGGTATGGTCCTGAGGATCAGTACAGATTCGGGAACGATCCTCTGTGCCGCGGGCAACCTTCTGGAGCGGATGGGGTTTACCGCAGCCAATTTTCCCATGAAGACCGGAACGTTCATGGACCGGCTCCACCCCGAAGACGCAGAGGCAGTCACGGTTCTCCTCGGGCAGATGTCAGGGAAAAGACGGAAGCGGCGGAGGGAATTCCGCCTGCTGCTTTCAAAGGATGAACCAATATGGGTCCAGGCGATCCTTTCATCCTCTCCGGATCCTTCCGGGGCAATGAGGATCGACGGATACCTCCACGACATAACCGAAAGAATGGAACTGGAGAGGGAACTGAAGGATCAACTGAAGCTTCAGGAACAGCTTTTTGCCACCATACCGGTCCCCCTGGTCATCAAGGACACTAATTCCAGGTTCCTCCAGGTCAACCAGGCTTTCTCAGATTTTGTGAACATCCCAATGGAGAAAATTCTCGGCAGGGGTCCCTACGAAGTCTTCTCTCCCGAGCTCGCCGAGATGGTCTTCCGGGAGGATGCGGATATTTTCCTGACAGGGAGAACGGAACTCGACCTGGAAAGGCGGGTAAAGGACGGACACGGGCGCTGGATATGGCTTAAGTCATACAAGGGACCGCTCCTGGACAGCAGGGGTGACATCGTAGGCCTCGTGGGCGGGAACATGGATATCACGGCGGTGAAGCAATCCGAGGAGGCCCTCAGGGAGAGCGAGGAGCGGTGGAAGTTTGCCCTGGAGGGTGCCGAGGCAGGTGTCTGGGATATGAGTCTCGGGGACGGCAGTATTTTCTTCTCAAGTCAGTGGAAACGCATGTTCGGCTACCACGGCGGTGATGTTCCGAAAACCATTGCCGCATTCAGGGAGCTCATTCATCCGGAAGACCTGAAAGGCTCTCTCAGCTCCTTTTCAGGGTACCTTGAAGGGAAATTTTCTGCCTACAGATGCGAATTCCGCCTGAAGAAGAAGGACGGGAGCTGGTGCTGGGTGCTGTCGGCGGGCAAGGCTGTGCGAAGGGATGAAGAGGGCAGGCCGGTCCGGGTCATCGGGACCCATACCGACATCACGGAGAGAAAAAAGACGGAAAGGATCATTATTCACCAGGCCACACACGACATGCTCACGGACCTTCCCAACAGGGTCCTGTTCGTGGACCGGCTGGGTCTCGCCATGGCTGCGGCGAGCCGAAGCGGAACCAAGCTCGGCGTGGCGTTTCTCGATCTCGATAATTTCAAGACGGTCAATGACATCAAGGGCCATCAGACGGGCGACCACCTTCTCGTTATGGCAGCGGAAAGGTTCAGGGGCGAACTCCGTGGATCGGACACCGTCGCCCGCATGGGAGGGGACGAGTTCACATTCCTCTTCCCCCTTGTGGGGAGCCTGGAGGATGCCGAGAAAGCCGCATCCCGTATACTCCGGTCTCTTGAGGCTCCCTTCAGGATAGATGGCAGCTCCTTTTCCATCTCGGCAAGTATCGGCCTCTGCCTTTTCCCGGACGACGGGGAGGACCCGGAGACCCTCATGAAACGTACGGATATGGCCATGTACGAAGCGAAGCGGCAGGGGAAGAACACAATACGGTCCTGGGGCCGTCTTCAGGGGACCGCACTTATCGCCGAATTAAAAAGGAAGGGATGAAGGGGAATGTTTCCATCGTTCAGCTATGAAATGCCGACTCGGGTCGAGTTCGGGAGGGGATCCGCCCGGAGAGCCGGGGAAGAGGCCCGGAGGATAGGAGCGTCGCGGGTGCTGATCATCACCGACGGGGGAGTACTGGCCGCAGGGCTTCTCGACCGGGTAACCGCCGGTCTCGATGAGGCCTTTGTGCCCTGGGAAGTCTTTTCAGACGTGGAGCCGAACCCCAAGGACAGAAATGTTCACGCCGCAGTGGATGCGGTCCGGGCCTTCGGTGCGGATTGCCTCCTCGCAGCGGGCGGAGGAAGCCCCATCGACTGCGCCAAGGGGGTCGCCATCGTGGCCGCCGCCGGGGGAAAGATCCGGGATTACGAGGGCCGGTTCAAAACGATCTCCACCCCCCTCCCGATCATTGCGATCCCCACCACGGCGGGTACAGCCAGTGAACTCACCTTCGGAAGCGTCATCACCGACACCGCGGCGAAATTCAAGTTCACCGTGAAAAGCCCCCTTCTTGCACCGAAGGTCGCCCTCGCGGATCCCGAGATGACCGCCACCATGCCGAAAAGCCTTACGGCCTTCACCGGCATGGACGCACTTACCCATGCCATAGAGGCCTATACATGCCGGGCGGCCACTCCCTTCTCCGATGCGCCCGCGATCGTGGCCATGGAGCTTATCGGAAAGTATCTCCGCAGGGCCTGGAAGGATGGCGCCGACCTGGAGGCGAGGGAGGGGATGCTCCTGGGCAGCCTGCTCGCAGGGGTGGCCTTCAGCCATTCCGACGTGGCGTCGGTCCACTGCCTTGCCGAGGCCCTGGGCGCTCTCTACGATGCCCCCCACGGGGCATGCAACTCCATCGCCCTTCCGGCCATAATGGAGTTTTCAATGGATGCCTGCGTGGAGCGCTACGCTCGTGTGGCAGTGTGCCTCGGCCTGACCTTTTCATCTCCTGAAGAGGGGGCGGAAAGAGCCGTGGCTGAGGTAAAGCAGATGGCGGAAGACCTGGAGCTTCCCTCCCTGTCAGTGTTCGGCGTGAAGGAGGAGGATTTCGGGGAGATCGCCGAAAAGTCCGTGGCGAATTCCTCGAACCCCGACAATCCGAAGATCATGAAAAAGGGCGACTACATCGCCGTGCTGCGGAAGCTGACTGGGAAATAGTGCTGGAGCAGGGAAGACGATTTTTCGGAAGAAAAAACGGCCCGGGGCAGAAAAGCCCCGGGCCGTCCGCATTGTTACCTGGTGATCGTGTTATCTCTTCGGCGGTTCCCAGCGTTTCGCCATGTTCTGGGTCAGGCGGTCGATGACGATGGCCAGGAACACCACGCTCATGCCTGCCTCGAAACCCCTTCCCACGTCTATGCGGTTGATGGAGAGGAGTACCTCCTGCCCGAGGCCCCGTGCCCCGATCATGGAGGAGATGACCACCATGGCCAGGGCCATCATGGTCGTCTGGTTCACGCCGGCAAGGATGCTCGGCATGGCGAGAGGAAGGCGAACCTCCTTCAGCAGCTGCCACCGCGTGGCGCCATAGGCCAGAGCCGCTTCCTCGACAGCCTTGGGCACCTGGTTCAGGCCCAGCGCCGTCAGGCGGATCACGGGAGGCAGGGCGTAGATAAGGGTTGCAAGGACTGCGGGCACTTTTCCCAGCCCGAAGAGCATCATGGCCGGGATGAGGTAGACAAAGCTCGGCATGGTCTGCATACCGTCCAGGATAGGCCGGAGTATTGCAGCCACGGGCCTCAGTTCAGCCATGAGCACGCCGAGGGGCAGCCCTATGGCAAGTGCCAGCAGTACGGCGGTGATGATCACCGAAAGGCTTTCGAGGGCCATGGCCCAAAGACCGAACATGCCGATGAGAAACGGCAGCGCGGCAAGGACCACTGAGCCGATCAACTTCTTCGAGGAATACCAGCTCAGCAGGAACACGGCGATGATGTAGGCCCACCAGGGAATGAACGTCAATACTGAGTTCACGCCGAGGAGGAAGGAGAGGATCCCGTCGGATATGGAGTCGAACACGGAAGCATAGGACGCGATCAGGTCATCGATGAACCTGTTTACCGCGCCTGCCACATGATATTGAAGGAACTCAGGAAACATGGGCTGCTCCCTCCTTTCCGGCCATATCCCAGGCAAGGACTTCTTCGGCCCGTCTCATATGTTCCCTTTCGTCCTGGACAAACCGTGCCACGTATTCGTCCGCCGGGTTCGCAATGACCTCGTCCGGCGAACCCACCTGGACGATCTCACCCTTCTTCATGATCGCCATGCGGTCTCCCATGCGGAGAGCCTCGGAAAGATCGTGTGTCACGAAGAAAATGGTCTTGTTCATCACTTTCTGCAGGTGGATCATCTCGTCCTGCAGTTCCCGCCGAATGAGCGGGTCAAGTCCGCTGAACGGTTCGTCCATGAGCAGGATCGGAGCGTCCATCACAAGGGCGCGGGCGATTCCCACGCGCTGCCTCATTCCGCCGCTCAATGCCGCGGGGTAATACTTCTCCCATCCCTTCAGCCCTACCTTGTCGAGGGAGTCCATCGCCTTTTCCTTCCGGCTTTCCTTCTCGTCTCCTCTCAGCTTCAGACCGAAGGTGACGTTCTGGAGGACCGTACGGTGGGGAAGAAGGCCATAATGCTGGAAGACCATGGCAATTTTTTCCCTCCGGAAATTGACGAGTTGCCGCTTGTTCATGGCCGTCACGTTTTCGCCGTTGATGATGATATCTCCGGATGTGGGCTCCACAAGCCGAAGAAGACAGCGGATGAGCGTCGATTTTCCGCTGCCGGAGAGCCCCATGATGATGAACGTCTCGCCCCAGTTGATCTCCAGGGAAACATTCTTCATGGCGACCACTGCGTCTTCGCCCTTGTCCAGTTCTTCTACAAGTTCATCGTTCTCGATGTCCGAGGAGGAGACGCTCATCCCCTTTTTCCTGGTGTAGACTTTCCAGAGATCGCGGATGAGTATAGCCTCCGCCCCGGTCTCGGCGACCGGAGCGGCGGCAGCAACATCCTGCTGCTGCGGGGCGTCCACCTATTTCTCCCCCTTAAGTGCTTCAGACACTTTTTCGGCAACATCCGAGGGGACCCAGGACTTCCACACATCCTCGTAGTTCTTCAGGAACCAGACGGCCGCCTTTTGGGTGTCCTCCTTTCCCTCGAACATAAACCCCAGGACCTTATTGTTCTGTTCAAGGGTCGTGGTGTAGTTCTTCAGGAATGCGGCGATATCCGGGTTGGCCTCCACAAATTTCGTGTTGGCGACAATGAGCACACGCACCGACGGAATGGCGCAGGCGTACAGATTTTCGTCGTTCCACAATTTTTCTTCGTACGGCGGCTCTTCGAGCTTGGTCATGTCAAGAAGGCCCATGACCCACGTGGGCTCCCAGTAATAGGCGAGCACCGGCTCTCCCCTGTCGTAGGCGCGCTTGATCGCGGTCGAGAGGGCTGTCTCCGAACCTGCGGAGAAGGCGCTGTAATGCTTGTCAAGACCGTAGCCCTTTATCTTCATTTCGTTGATGGATGTGACTTTCCATCCCGCCGGCCCGTTGAGAAGACGGCCTTTTTTCGGGTTCTCGGGGTCCTTGAAGAGCTCCCAGTACTTGGGAAGATCTGCAACCGACTTGAGATCCGGTGCGACTGCCTTGATGCCCCGGGCCTCGTCCCCCTTGATCACGTACGTGGGCACATACCAGCCCTGGGGAGCATCGGGGAAATTCGTGCCGAGGCTCACCATTTTTCCGTTTTTGGTCACCTTCTCCCAATAGTCGAGCAGGTTATCCACCCACCCTTCCATGGAAAAGTCGGCGTCTCCCCGCTCCATGCCCATGAACCCCGGGAGGGACTCGGCGAAGATGAAGTCCGTCTGTTTGCCGTATCCTTTTTCGATGATATAGGCGGCGATCCTGTTATGTACCTGGACGCTGTCCCAGCTGAAGTCCACAAGGGTTACGGGACGCGCAGCCGCCGCGCCCGCAAAGAGTGTGAACAGGCAGAAGACGGCAAGAATAAACGCAGTTTTTGTTCGCAGTTTCATGCAAACACCTCCTGAAGTATTTTGATGATAAACTGTATATCCGGAATGAAACCTGCAGAGAATTTCGCAAGGGTGAAAAAACAGACCAGGATACAAAACGATATCTGATTAAAACGCAAGACGGACTATTTGTCAAGATGGAAAAAACAGAATAATACACATTAAAGTAAAAAGGGAGCCGCACTCCTTTTGGAAAATTGCTTCTCAGGATATACTTGAAAGAAAGTATGCCTTTTAAGGAGAGATGAACATGGGAAACACTGTTGACGGGATCCGGCAGTATTATGAAAGAGGAATGACGTTTCTTTTCAGGCTCGTGGACGAGTGCCCTGATGACCTCTGGGGCAAAAAGGGCGGAGGGTTTTTCTTCTGGCAGCAGGTATACCACGCCTTTTTCTGCATCGACTACTTCCTTCTTCCTCCGGGGGAGGAGATCCCCGGGGGAGCGTACGGCCGGGCTGCGGCCATGCTGAGCGAAGACTGTTCCGTGATCCCGCCGAAGGAAGAGATACGGGCATTCGGAATGCGCATGAAGGAGAAGGC
>JAAYJB010000278.1 GCA_012523155.1 Synergistaceae bacterium
CCCTGTGAACATTCTCTCAAGGGCCTCTCTGCTCTCGAGCCCGAAAAAGTCGCCGAAAAACCGTACCTGCCCGATCAGTCCCTTTTTTACGTCCAGAAGGGCTTCCACTTTTCCCCAGGGGAAACGCCGCACTTTTCTCTCCGAGAATTCCGGGGATTCTCCCCAGTTCCATTCCCAGGTGCTGTATTTTTCGTTTCTCAGCGTCAAAATCGCTTTCGTCTCTTCATTCGAAAGGCTGCGTGCTTCTGTTCCCGAAAGAGAGTTCCGAAGGGCGGCGATAAATCCACCCATGGAGAGGGGCACCGGAAGGTGGGGCAGTATATTGGTCACCCTGCTGCGGACGGATTTGAATCCCTTGGAGGTGAATTTTTCATCGTCCACGTTGAGGACCCGTGCGAGAATTGAAAGATCTGAGTCGAAGAGAAGCGTCCCGTGGTGGAGAAGCCGCTTCCTGTCCATGTGCTGGGCACTTCCGGAGAATTTTTTTCCGTCGATGGCGATATCGTTGCGGCTGTTGAACTCCGCTTTTACACCAAGCTTTTCAAGAGCATTCACTATTGGAAGGGCGTGCCGTGCAAAGTCAAAAGGGTTCCCTTCATCATTAGGGACAATGAAGGTATAGTTAAGATTGCCGAGGTCATGGTACACGGCACCTCCTCCGGATATCCTCCGGACGATATGGATACGGTGTTCCTCGGCGAACGCCCTGTTCACTTCCTGGGCCGTGTTCTGAAATCGGCCCACGATGATGGACGGTTCGTTTTGCCAGAGGAGGAAATACCCCGGATCTCCCGGCTCCACCGATCTGTACAGGTATTCTTCCATTGCAAGGTTGAACATCGGGTCGTGGGACGGTCCCTCGATATAATACATGTTCTCTCTCCTCCCTCTGCCTCTTGCAAAGAGACAGGACAAGGTTCATTATACAAAATATATTTCTTACGGAGGTGGAATCACCATGCTTGATTCTCTCGAGATCATTACGCTGGTCGAAGATTCGGTCCCGATGCATGGGCCGTTCGTGGGCGAACACGGCCTTTCGTTCCTTATTTCCGGCAAAAGGAACGGAAAGGAAGTAAGGGGGCTTCTTGACGTCGGTCAGAGCCCCGAGGTGCTCAGCCACAACATGAAGGGACTGGGGATCAGCCCGGGATCCATTGATTTCCTTGCACTTTCCCACTGCCACTACGACCATACAGGGGGAGCCGCCACGTTTGTCGCCTCCACGGGAAAGAAAAATTTTCCGGTAGTGGCCCATCCCGCGATTTTTCGTTCCCATTTCAAGGCCGATCCCGTACTCACATCCAAGGGCATCCAGACAGGAGACGAACTTGAGGCGATTGAAAAAGCAGGCGGACGGGTTTTTCTCTCATCGGATCCCTTTCCCCTCGCTGAAGGGATCGCCACTACCGGTGAAATTCCCCGGGAAACGGATTTCGAAGGGCCGGGGAAAGCCTTTTTGACCCTACAGGATGGAAAAGTGGCCGTAGATACCCTTCCGGATGATATGGGGATCACCGCGAGGGTCAGGGGAAAAGGGATCGTCGTGATAGCCGGATGCAGCCACTCGGGAATAGTCAATATCCTCAGGAGGGTGCAGTCTCTTTATCCGGAAGA
>JAAYJB010000039.1 GCA_012523155.1 Synergistaceae bacterium
CTCGCCCACGCCTGCGTAGTTGCGAACATGATTTTTGCGGGGATCAGCGGCTCTTCCGTCGCTGACGCCTCGGCGATCGGATCGATAATGATCCCATCCATGGAGAAAAACGGCTACGATCTTGATTTCAGCGCGGCTCTCAACAGCGTCGCAGCGACCATAGGACCCATCATCCCCCCGAGCATCATCATGGTGATCTACGGGGTCTCTGTAAACGTGTCGGTGGGAGGGCTTTTCGCCGCGGGATTTGTTCCGGGCATCCTGATGGGACTTGCTCTTATGATCGTGGTCTCAAGGATCTCAAAGAAGAGGAATTACACTATGTCGGAGGGGTTTTCCGGAAAAAAGGTCGCCGTTGAATTCAAGTCGTCAATATGGGCTCTCCTTGCACCGGTCATCATCCTCGGCGGGATCCTCGGGGGCATCTTTACCCCGACGGAGGCGGCGGCGGTGGCGGTTATCTATTCTTTCTTCGTCGGGAAGTTCATCTTCCGGGAAATAGCCTGGAAAGATCTGCCGGGAATTCTCTTTCAGAGCGGCATCACCACCGGCGCGATCCTGTTGATCATATCCCTAGCGAATGTGTTCGCCTGGGTCATCGCGGCAAACCAGATCCCGGTGAAGCTTTCCGCTCTTTTCCTGTCGGCGACGTCAAACCCCTACGTCTTCCTTCTCATCGTGAATATCCTGCTGCTCATCGTGGGAATGTTCATGGAGACAGGGGCGGCGATCATCCTGCTTGCGCCCATCCTCGCCCCTATCGCTGTGAAGCTCGGGGTACATCCGCTTCATTTCGGCTTCATGATGGTGCTGAACCTGGCCATAGGTATGGCGACGCCTCCTGTAGGTGTCTGCCTCTTCGTGAGCTGCGGCATCACCGGGCTGAGCCTGGAAAAAGTTTCCGCGGCAGCCATGAGGTTTGTCTTCGCCCTTCTTGGGGTGCTTCTTCTCGTAACCTATGTCGCCCCCATCTCCCTCTTTTTGCCGAAGCTGCTGGGGTTCATCCGGTAAAAACCGAAGGCCCCGGCTTCATGCCGGGGCCTTCGATTCATTCCCTGATCTAGTAGGGATCCCGTTCGAGGATGAGCCGGTCGACCCGGGTATCCATGCCGAAGCGGATGTGGATCCGGCTCATACCCGAGTGATAGGTCCATACCCGGTTCCGTACGCCGTGGGGCGGCCCGAGCGTTTTTTCCACGTCATCAACGTCAGTGCCGAAGGTCACCTTCCCGAAACCACTGATTCCGCCGGTGAAATCCGCGGAAACCAGAAAAGCTCTGTCCTTCAGAACCCAGAAAACCACGGTTCCTCCGGGGTAGAGCAGTTCTGTTTCGGTGACCTCATCCGGCCGGTCCTCAGGGCGGAATGACCGGCTCTGTGTTTTCTCCGGCTGTCCCAGGCGGGTCACTGCCATGGCCGGTGTGACACCGATATCCCGGCGGACTAGGGTAATAAAACGCCACAGGTGATTGTCCATTCCCTCGAACCGGAGAAAATCGCCCCGGATCCACCCTTCTCCCGTTCTTTCCGAAAGAACCAGGAACCAGGTTTTACCGTCCTCTCCCTCTGCCGCGTCCACTGCAACCAGTTCATCAGATGCCCTTTCGCTGAGCTTGCCCAGGCTTTTGAAGGAAGTGGACGGGCCTGTCCTCATGTTCACTCCCGTTCCGGAGACAAAGGCCGGGGCAGGTCGTCCGCGGAGCTCTTCACCTTGAGGAAGGGCCGCAGCGGCCGGACTGCCGGCGAAAACCACCAATCCTGCAGACAGAAAGCAGAGAAGACCCCGGACTTTTTTTCTGTTCATGGGAGAGTCCCCTTTCCTTGAGCTTCAACGGACCGGATGATATTATAACATTGAGTTAATTTAAAAAAATCACACCGTTTTTTGTTTTCCGTTTTCAAGGGGTTATTCTTCCGAAGCAGGGCGCGGGCAGAAAAAAACTGCCAAAGGGTGCGTCCGTGAACGATGCTTCTATGAAAGAAAAATCCTAACGCTAGGGGGTGAGTAAATGAAGATCTGCAGGATCGCTGCATCTGTGCTAGTTTTTCTTTTTTCTGCGTTCTGTATTTCTGCCGAAAGCGTGATGCCTCCGGATGTATATGCCCGTATGTCGGAACAGTCGAAGGTCAAGGCGACGGCAGTAGTGGAAGAGGTGAAGATACTGGAGACCACCAGGCAGAGCACGTGGAAAAGCGTCGTTTTTAGGCTGCGCCACCCGATGTCGGAAGGAGTGCCGGAGCAGTTTTCCGGAACATGCTATTCGGTGGATCACGAGTGGCAGCAGCCTCCGGCGGGTGGAACCATCTACTTCTACCCCGAAATGGGCGACCTCGTCTACGTGACGGTGGCGGCGGACGGAGGTACTATAACGAGCTACACGTACCTGAATGACGTGATGGAGAGTCTCTTTACAGATAATATCGACAAAATTCGTTATGGCATGGGGAACGCCCGGCTGGATCTATAAGAGACGGTTACGCTCAACCCCGGAAAGGAGAGCGATATGAAAAGAACGAGAATCCTGAGAGTATCCCTGGTTTTCCTGTTTTCGGCGCTGTTTTTCTTTCTTTCGGCCGTTCCGCCCTCTTCGGCGGACTATTCAACTTCGGGTACCGTAGGCGGGCCGCATCCGTACACGTATACGGTCAAATGCAATCCCGGTGACAGCTTCACGGTCAGTGTTGGGTCGAACTATCCTACATCTGTTGACATTCTCTTTATGACCCCGGCAGGAAATGAGTGGGCATTCAATTCTGTGGCAGGAAGCGACAAAAGGACATCCCACGAACTCAGCCACACGGCTCCTTCCTCACCCCCGAAAAACAACGCTGCCTACCATCACTACAAAGTCAGCATTCTCGCGTCGACGAACAAGCAGACACGGTTCTCGCTGAAAATCACCCAGCGGGGGAACAACAAGGACCTTGACAGGGAGTACGTCGAACGGGCCAAAAAACAGCTGCAGGCCCTGGGAAAGGCCATCTCGAACGAACGGAACCGCCTGGGCGGCGAAATAAAACAGAGGACGGACAGGATCAAGGGAATCGATGAACAGCAGAGTCGCAGGAAAACCAGGCTCGACGCCGAACGTGCAGAATTGAAGAGGATGGCGGACGCGGTCCGGAGCGAGCAGAACAAGGCGGTACGCTCGTCCATGGTCCAGACCTACAAGTTCAGGCAGGCCGATTTCAACGCGGATGTGGAGGCTTTCAACCGGGTGAACGCAAACCGGAGGGCGCTCTACAACGAATATAAGGGAATACGGGAGCAGCGGGATGCACTTGACAGCCTGGGCAATTCCATCAACGAAGCCTGGCAGCGAAAAGACGTCGACCGCTGCGTCCTCATCGCCAA
>JAAYJB010000279.1 GCA_012523155.1 Synergistaceae bacterium
ACCACCCTGCGCAGCATCCTCCGTATTTTCGCGTTGTTTCTGCCTGAAGTGTTGGGACTCATGGGCGATTCCTCCTTTATTCCCCTGATTTCAGCACGGCGAGCAGGTCAAGGGATGAGACCTTCCGGGCCGCAGCGGCAAATGATACCCCGGAAGAAAGCAGCACGGTCCCCGCAGCGATCCAGTAGGTCCCGGCGGTGAGGACGACGGGAAAACGGTAGACTTCAGTCTCTGAATATTTCATGAGACCGTACGTCATCCAGCGGCCGAGCAGGAGTCCCGGCACGATGGCCGCAGCCGTGAGCATGGCCAGTTCAAGGATAAGGATGGCAGAAACCTCTCTTTTTGTGAAGCCGAGTACGCGGAGCGTCGCCAGGTCTCGTGACCGTTCCGAAAGGGCGATGCGTGCGCCGTTGTAGACCACCCCGAAAGCGACGATGATGGAAAACGAAAAAAACATTGCCTGGGAAAGCCACATCATTTCTGCTATCGTCCTGCTGAAATTTTCCCGTACCGCCCCCGTCAGTCCGAGAGATGCCACCCGGGGACTCTCCTTCACATCTTCCAGGAAAGCTTCCCATTCCGCCATGTCGACCTTTACATGAGCTCCGCTGATGGTTCCCTCTTCACCGAGGAATCTTCTGAGCGCATCTATCTCCATGTAGACCGCCAGCCCCGCGAAATCGGTTATGGTCCTCGAAAGCCGTGCCTGGAGAACAGGGCGCCTCCCTTCCCGGACTTCGACCTGCAGAGGATCGCCCGGGGAGACTTTCAGGATCTCCGCAAGCTTTCGGGACATGACCAACCCCGAAGGCGGAAGGATGATCTCCCGGGCGTTTTCGTCCAGGAGTCGGTTCAGCAGGGGCTTTTCCGGAAGACCGTTTATGGCGGTCCTCCATTGTATGTGGCCTGACCGCAGAATAACGGGAACCGAGCGGAACGGTTCCGCCGCATACACTCCCGGAAGTCGGAGGATGGACGACAGGGCTCCCGGGCCTGCCGGCTCGAGAAGCCCGAGCGAGGCATCCTGTCTCTGGGAAAGGTTCCACTGAAATTCCATGAGGTATTCGACTCCGTCGGTCATCGCGCCGGGGAAGACGGGAATAGCCGTCGCAAGGGCGATGCCGAGGGTTGTAAGAAGAGCCTGCCAGGGCTTTCTTTCAAGGTTCCGGAGAGCCATGCGCAGGGAAGGGGAGAACAGTCTGTGTATTCCTGCCCGTTCAAGGGGCGACGGAGCATAACGGGCGGGCGCCTCCGGCCTCATTCCTTCGGCAGGAGGGATGGAGGCGGCCCGGCTGACCGCTCTCAAAACTCCCAGCACCATGAAGGCCGCCCCTCCCGTGAGCCCTATTGCCAGGGCCCCCCAGTCAGGCGTGAAGACCAGGGCAGGGAACTGGAAAAACTGCTGGTAGAGCGATACGAATCCCCTTCCCGCCCACATCCCCAGGGTACCTGAAAGGGCTGTTGCCCCGGCGACGGGTACGAGGACGAATTTCAGGTAATGGAAGGCGACGGATGACGATGTGTAGCCGAAAGCCCTAAGCTGGGCGATCTGCTGCCTCTGGAGCTTCACAAGGCGGGTAAGCACGGTGCCCGCCATGAAAGCGGCAATTGCGAGAAACACCACCGGGAATGCCACGGAAGTTCCCCTGAGACCCCGCAGTTCATCCTGCATCATCTTCGCCGACGGATGTTCATCACGGCCATAGGCCGTAAGCCCTCCGTAGGGAGCCAGCATCCTGTCGAGGTCGGCCTTGACCTCCTGTATATCGGCATCCGGAGAAAGCCTTAGAGAAACGCTGTTGAAGGCACCATCGAGTCCGAGCGCCCTCGAGAGCCCTCCGTAATTCATCCAGAAGATGCCGAATCTTCTGGGCTCCGGCAGCATTTCACCGGCCCTCGTCTCGTATATGAACTCAGGAGAAAGTACGATTCCGGATATCCGGAATCTTCTCCGGACTCCGTATACAGTCATATCGAGGTCATCTCCCGGGAGAAACCCGTGAGCCTGGGCAAAACCGGCGCTCACCGCTATTTCATCCACTCTCCCCGGTTCGGGTATCCTTCCCGCCTTTACGTGGAGAAGATTCAGCCTCTGGGGGCTGTTCTCGGGAAGGGACAGGACAACTCCGTCAGCCGGCTCCTTCATGCCAGGGATATCCAGTATTGCCGTTCCCCTGATCCGTGTCTCAACCTCCGCAACTCCATCTATTTCGGCGATACGGGATCCAAGCCAGTTGGGAGCACGCTTCAGCTCGCAGAAAATATCGGCAAACCGGGCGGATGCATAGTAGCTTCTCTCGGTCTCCTCCAGCGAGACCACGAGCCCCCTCGACATGATCATCACGGAAAGGCCGCATACCATTACAAGGGTGACCGAAAGCATCTGCCCCTTCATTTCCGCAAGGTCCCGGAAGAGCTTCAGGTCAAGGGAACGCATGGCTTTTCACCAGGAAAGGGAAGAGGCCGGCCGGCGCTCTTCATTCCGGCGCATGGAGACAATGCGTCCTCCGGAGAGATTGATGACCCTGTCCGCCATTTCAGCTATGGCCACGTTATGGGTTATGACCACCGCCAGGGTCCCCAGGTCCCTGTTCACACGGTCAATGGCTTCAAGCACGGTTATGCCCGTCTTCACATCGAGGGCACCGGTAGGTTCGTCGCAGAGAAGGACCTCGGGGCGCTTGGCAATGGCCCTTGCGATGGCGACCCGCTGCTGCTGCCCTCCGGAAAGCTGGGAAGGGAAATGATCCATTCTGTCTTCAAGACCGACGAGCCCGAGGGCCTCCTCGGAAGGCATGGGTTCAGGGGCTATCTCTGAGGCAAGATCCACGTTCTCGCGGGCGGTCAAACTGGGAATAAGGTTGTAGAACTGGAAAACAAATCCTACCGAAGATCTGCGGAACTGCGTGAGGAGGTCGTCATCCGCACCGGTGAGTTCCTCATCCCTGTAGAAGAGCCGTCCTTCCGTGGGAACATCCAGGCCGCCGATAATGTTGAGCAGGGTCGATTTTCCGCTGCCTGAGGCTCCCAAAAGCACTACAAGCTCCCCGGCAAACAGTTCGAGGTCAACGCCGTCAAGGGCCCTCACCTCCGTTTCCATACCGGGGTTGTAGACCTTCACGATACCTGACGCCCGGAAAAGAAGCGATGATCCTTCAATTTTTCTTTCATTCAAAATTGGGAGTTCATTTTCTTTTTTCATGAAGACCTCCCGGACGGACCGCTTTTTTCTGCTGATGAATATTTCTGAATTTACACCTTTACAGGAAAGCGGGCAAGTGAAAGGACTGCGTATTTCTCACGTTATCCGGTTTTCTCCCATCATTTATGATATGAAAAGAACGATAGAGGCGTATGATTTGCCTAAATCCGCACCCTAAAAAATAAAAAACCTCTCTGGACTGTTCGGAGAACAGTGGTAAGGTAGTGTTTACTAGGACACAACCCTTCACCAGAGAGGTGCATTTATTATGACGGAAAAGACGGAGA
>JAAYJB010000006.1 GCA_012523155.1 Synergistaceae bacterium
CATGCGTGAATGGCCACGGGGAGGAGGATTTTTCCCTGCTCCGCTGCAAATGCATGGGGGATCTGGAAAGGCCCCAGTCTTCCAAGGCCGACCGCGACTGCTCTCCCCCCCTTTTCCTTGGCCCCCTCGAAATCCGAAAGAAAGGACTGCTCCGGGTCGAACCAGTGAAAGCTCAGCCGGTCCTGGATCATGGCGGCCCGCTGACTATCGAAAACGCCGTAGAAACGGCGCACCTCCCTTTCGCCCACAAAACCCGGGATCTTCTTTTTTTCCACCGACAGGTGGCTCAGTTGGGGGGACGGGTATCCCTTCTGCCGGTTGTTCGGCAAAACCTTTGATTCCCTGTCGTAAATGGTGTCCAGGGTGTAAAACGTCTCGTTGACAAACGAGGCCACACGATGAAAGAGTTCTGCGGGGGCCTGCAGTTTTCCCCCGGCGCTTGCCAGGAATGGACGTATCCTTGAATCCACAAAGGGAGAAGCCGCCGCACTCCGGACATGATTGCTGAAGGTGGCCGCCTCGATCGGTTCATCGGCGGGGTGGGAGTCGTTCCGTACGTGTGCCGGCTGGGTCATGTCGGCGAGCATGTGCATGGATTCACCGAGGGCACGGTAGGCCCTCGAAAGGTACAGTTTTCTCTGGTCGTCATGGTCTGCAGGAGCAAGGCTCACGGACGTCTTGAAGTGGACGGAGCTGATGGCGGAAGGAAGAGGCAGGTCATCCCTAACTTCGAGCGCCGCCTTGTATGCGGCAAGGGCCGAGAAAAAACTGAAGGGATTGTCGGTATGGCTGAGACCCCATGCCCTGGCGTCGGTTGCCGGACTGTCGTAGAGGCCATGCCCCTCGCTCTGGTCCGTCAGGTAGGCCGCCCCGGACAGCCGGAGAGGATCGTAGAAATGGCGGACGGAGGCATACAGGTGGGGCTCGTCGGCCCAGTCCCCTCCGTTGATGATCCACGACTGTGCGGAAAGGGCCGCCTCGGCGGAGACGAATCCGGAGGCGAGCAGGGAGGAGCTGGTTACCCCGACACCTCTCAATGGTTCCGAGAGCCCCTTTTGTGAAAACGGGCCCCATGCGAACTTTTCGCTGCCGTTCGCCTGGCCGAGGAACAGCTTCACCGCCTCCAGATTGATCTGGCGGTGGGTAGGCTGACCCCAACCTTCTGCAGGCTGGATCCCGGCAAACAGTAAAAACGCTGCAACAATCGGCAATGCGTTTCTCAGAGTACATTTCCGGAAAGTCATCGTTCCGTCCCTCCTTTCCCGGAGATCAAAAATCGAAGAGCACCCATTTGCCGTCCCTTTTGATCCACCGCACGTAGAATGTGAAACCATCCACGTTGACCGCATACTCCGAGGTCCTCTGCGTACTCGAGGCTGCGGGGTCAGAGTTCTCCGGCGCGCTCAGGAAACTCATCTCAGCCTGTTCAAGCAGGGCGGCAAAGGAGGGCATTGCTTCAGGCTTCCGTCCGAAGAGAGAGGCGTAGACCTCCCGTCGGTCTTCGTCCACGTATTCGCTCGCGGATCTGATGTCGCCTGCTTCCAGCGCACTGC
>JAAYJB010000280.1 GCA_012523155.1 Synergistaceae bacterium
CCTGTTTCCTCCGCCACCGTGATGAGGGCGGAAATGTCAGGCTCGCCCCGGTGCACGGCCTCCATGCACGAGGAAAATACCTCCGATGCGGAGAATTTCTTTTCGGCGATACCTCCGGCGATTTCAGCGGCAGTAAGGCTGTTGATCTCCATGGTCTACTCCTCCTCAAGGATCCTGGGCACTACGAAAAATGTGTCCTTTCGCAGAGGAGCCGAGGCAAGGACATCCTTCCCCACCGCCGACCGGACCGGGATATCGTCCCGAAGGGGAGGGGTCTCGCGTTCGGCGAAGAGAAAGGGATCCACGCGGTCGAGGACGAGCCTTCCTTCTTCCCCGGCGCGGGAGAGAGCGCTGAAATGGCCGAGTATGGCCTCGAAATGCCGGACGAGCGGACCGATCTCTTCATCTTCCACATGCAGCCTGGCGAGATCAGCCACGTGCCGGACATCCTTCTCGCTGATGGTCATGTTTTTTCCTCCTGTTCACTGAAAGGACCTGGAAATTGGGCAGGGCTTCAGGACGTTCTTCCGCTGCGGATCATTTCCAGAAACTCTTCTTCGTTCACTACCCTCACCCCAAGGGCGTTGGCCTTCGACAGCTTGCTCCCGGCTTCTCTGCCCGCTACAACGAGGGACGTCTTTCCGCTGACCGAGGATGAACATGCGGCACCATGGGCTTTCGCAAGAGCCTCGGCCTCTGTACGCGTCATGGAATCGAGTTCGCCGGTGAAGACGATCCTCATCCCCGCGAGCAGGGTTGAACTTTCATCAGGGACGGGCTCTTCTTCGGGGGAAGCCGGAAGGGCTCCCCTGATACCGAGCTCCGAGAGTTCCCCGAGAAGCTTCCGGTTCTCGCCGGAATCAAGAAAAGACCTGATGGATGCCGCCATGACCGGGCCGATGCCCTCGACAGCGGAGAGGGATCCTTCTGAAGCTGCAAGAAGCCCGGGCACGTCCCTGAAGGCCGCGGCAAGTATTTCCGCACCCCGTGCGCCTACGAACCGGATGCCAAGGGCAGCGAGAAGAGCGGCAAATGGGCGGTCCTTCGACTGTTCCACGGCATCCACGAGGTTCTGTGCCGACTTGGGACCCATTCGTTCGAGTGTTTCAAGGTCCGAACGTTTCAGCCGGTACACGTCGGAAAGAGACCGGACAAGTCCTTTTCCGATGAGCTGGGCGACGATCTTGTCACCCATGCCGCGAATATCCATGCCGCCCCTGGAGGCGAAATGGCGAAGCCCCTCACGGAGCTGGGCGGGACATGACGCCCTGTTCGGGCAGCGAAGGGCCACTTCACCCTCCAGCCTGACGGCAGGGGTGCCGCAGACCGGGCACCTGTCGGGCATCATGAACTCGCGCTCCCTGCCGGTCCGCTTTCCGGGTACGGGGCCGAGCACCTCGGGGATGATCTCTCCCGCCTTCCGGACCCTGACCATATCCCCGATACGGATCCCCTTCCTGCGGAGTTCGTCCTCATTGTGGAGGCTGGCTCTCCGGACAGTGCTGCCTGATATGACTACTGGCTCGAGGACGGCTACCGGCGTCATGGCTCCGGTCCGGCCCACGGAGACGATAATGTCTGTAAGGCGGGTGATCTTCTCCTCGGGAGGGTACTTGAAGGCGACGGCCCAGCGCGGGGCATGGGATGTATTGCCCAGGCCGCTCCACTGCTCCGTGTCGTTGATCTTGACCACTACGCCGTCTGTGGCATAGGGAAGGGTGAACCGTTTTTCCCTCCACTGCTCCACGAAGGCCTTCACTGACGGACCGTCCGGGCAGAATTCCCATGCGGACTGCACCGGAAGACCGGCGGATCCGAGCCAGAGAAGAATATCCTTCTGGGAGGAGAGCCCCAGTGACCGGGGGTCCACGACGGAGTACAGGTATATGGATAGTTTCCGCTTTGCAGTCACCGACGGGTCGAGCTGCCGAAGGCTTCCCGCCGCCGCATTCCGGGGATTCGCGAAGAGCGGCTCACCCAGTTCCTCCCGCTCTTCGTTAAGTTCGGCAAACTGCCGTCTCTCGAGCAGCACTTCTCCGCGGACTTCAATTCTGCCCCCGGCATCCCCGGAGAGGCGGAGAGGAAGGGATCGTATGGTACAGAGGTTGGCGGTCACATCTTCGCCGATCCGGCCGTCTCCCCGCGTGGTCCCCCGTACAAAGACACCGTCCTCGTAGAGAAGGGACACGGCGAGCCCGTCGATCTTGAGTTCACACACGTAACCCTCGCTGCCCTGGTGAAGGGTGCGCTGCAGGAAGGCATCGAGGCCTTCCATGTCCAGCGCGTTGTCGAGGCTGAGCATGGGAACGGAGAGGGCGACCTTCTCGAATCGCTCTCCCGGCCGGCCGCCCACTCTTTTCGTGGGAGAATCGGGCGAATCCAGCCCGGGATACCGCTCCTCGAGGCTCCGGAGTTCCGCGAAGAGCGCATCGTACTCGTCGTCCGCTATTTCCGGGGCGTCCAGCACATAATACAGACGACCGTGCCTGGCAAGCTCCCTGCGGAGGAATTCCGCCCGCCTCCGTGCCTCTTCGGGTACATCTCTTTTTCGGGGAAGCTCCGTGCTCATGGCGCCCACTTCCTAAGCCTGTCCTTCCTCCGTGTCCTCTTCCCTGTTCCGCGACGAAAGGGGCTTCATGGTGGGGAAAAGGATGACGTCCCGAATCGACCGGGAGTCGGTGAGGAACATAACAAGGCGGTCAACGCCTATTCCCAGGCCGCCCGTGGGGGGAAGCCCGGTCTCTATGGCGTTGATGAAGTCCTCGTCGAAATCGTGGGCTTCATCGTCACCCGCTTCTTTTTTGCGCAGCTGGTCCTCGAACCGGAAGCGCTGGTCTATGGGGTCGTTCAGCTCGCTGAATGCATTGGCTACTTCCTTGCCGCAGATAAAAAGTTCAAAGCGGCGGGTATAGTCAGGGTTTTCAGGATCCCGCTTGGCAAGGGGCGATATTTCGGTCGGGTGCCCGATGACGAAGGTCGGCTGAATGAGTTTTTCCTCCACGAATGTCTCGAAGAGGAGATTCAGTACGGTGAACCGGCTCTCAGTGCCTTTCAGTTCTATTCCCCGCTCCCTGGCGATCCCGCGGGCTTCTTCGTCGTCGGTGACCTCCCTGATATCCACGCCCGTGTATTCGGCTACGAGGTCGAGCATACTCGCCCTTCTGAAGGGCTTGTCAAAATCGAGCTCCACTTCCTGGAACCGTACTTTCCTGGGGTTTCCAGGGCCGCAGGTCACCACCGCCGCGTTCCGTATGATCTCCTCGGTGAGGTCCATCATGTCGTGATAGTCCGCGTATGCCCAGTACACTTCCATGCACGTGAACTCAGGGTTGTGCATGGTATCGAGGCCCTCGTTCCTGAAGTTCTTGCCCATTTCGTACACGCGGCCGAACATGCCTACAACGAGTCGCTTGAGGTACAGCTCAGTGGCGATACGCAGGTACATCTCCATGCCGAGGGCATTGTGGAAGGTCTTGAAAGGCCGTGCGTTGGCGCCGCCTGCGAGCACCGAGAGGATCGGGGTCTCGACCTCGAGGGTGTCGTGGTCCTCCAGGGTCTTCCGTATGGAGGAAATGATCTTCGACCGTTTCCGGAAGGTCTCCCGCACCTCGGGGTTCGCTATGAGATCGGTGTACCGCTGGCGGTACCTGACCTCGGTATCCTTGAGCCCGTGCCACTTTTCGGGCAGAGGCCGGAGTGCCTTGCAGAGCAGGACACATTCCCTCACGTGAATAGTGAGTTCGCCTCTCTGGGTACGGAAAGGGTGTCCCACGATGCCGACCCAGTCTCCGGAGTCGACCCATTTTTTCGTGAAGATGTATTTTTCCTCTCCCATGGCGTTGAACTGGAAGTACAGCTGGAGAGTGTCCGTCTCGTCCGCCAGGTTGGCGAAGGCCGCCTTTCCGTGTTTGCGGAGGGTCATCACCCGCCCCGCGGTGACTATTTCCACGGATTCGTCGAGTTCGTCCTCGGCCAGGTGGCTGAAGTGCTCGCGGACGTAGGCAAGGGAGTGTTTCCGGTCCCATTTCTCGATGAGGTACGGATTATAGCCCTCCTCTGCCATGAGGCGTTCGAGCTTATCCTTCCTCTGCCGTACTATTTCGTCCTGGTCCGCCTGGGACGGACGGTTCAATGCATCCTTCTCAATGTGTGCATCCACTGTATTCCTCTCTCCTTTCAAAATACTCACCGCTTTGTTCAATAATTCCCCGGAGATCCGTCCAGGAGGATACGGATGCGGCAGCCCTTCGAAGACCGCCCACACCCGGCATGCCCCGAAACAGCCCGGCAAGGATGCGCTTGGCGAAAAGCGCCGCCATCCTGTGGCCGCACAAATCCGATAC
>JAAYJB010000281.1 GCA_012523155.1 Synergistaceae bacterium
AAAGGGGAAAAGACCTGAAATACCTGAAAAAGAGTAAAAAAGAAAGGAAGCGGGGAAACGAAAACTGTTCATTTCCCCGTCCGGGGAGCTATCCCTTTACTTGAGGGAACGAACCTGCGGATTTAGGCTTTACGGATTCGGTTGACACCTTTTCCTGAATGGCTTAATATGCTTTGCGCATGGAGGCGAATGTGTCCTGGTGGGTGCCCTGGACTTCAAATCCAGTGGGGGGCAGTATAGGCTGTCTCCGGTGGGTTCGATTCCCACACGCCTCCGCCACTTTTTTGTTATGAACAGCCGGAAGAGCATGACGCTCCCCGGCTGTTTTTTTGAACTTCGATTTATTCTGCCTGCTTCCAATACGTCCTGTGCACCAATGTGATCTCCCCCTGAGCTTTTCCCTGTCACCAACGGAACCGGTAATATCTATCCTCTTCTGCCCTGCGGCGATTTTCATACGAGTTTTTTGGTGTGGCGTGGTGTATCTTTACAATCCTCTGCGTCACGAGATTTTCTCCCCGGCAGGCTGCGGGAGGATGGCAGAAACAATGCGTTGGGAAGGGAACTGGTTATTTCGGAGGGAGTTTCGTTTTGTGCATGTCCTGAAAGATGTACATGAGTTGTAATAATCTAAACTTCATCTGGCATTCAAAAAAACAGGGAATATGCATGTAATATTCGAATAATCAATATATATACACCTTTATGTTGTAGTAAAAATTCTTTGTCAGTACTTTTCTTGATTTTGGTTACATAGCCTGCTAGACTGACTCGCCGTAAAGAGTTTATCTATAGTTGCGGGAGAAATGAAGATAAATTAATAAAAGATGAAATCATTGTCCCTACACATCTGCCAAGACACAAACTACATAGAAACAGCCGTGAATTACAGGTAGATTGCCATGGCCGGTTATTTCCGTGCTGAAATCGACAAGAGGTAATAGCTGGGCATACAGGGAGTGTTTTTGATTTGGGCTGCTGTAGGTCTTCCGTAGGTCTTCCAAGGAAAAGAGGGGGGAAATGGCAAGGGAGCCGGGGGAAGAAATTGAAAGAAGCCCGGTGAGGCTTATGGAAAAGGCCGAATGCAGAAGTGTTCTCTACATGAAAGATGAGCAGCATCGTAAGTAGTATATGGCGGGCAGATACGCCCGGTTTGCGCTGCCTGAAAAGCCTGCAAGAATTTACCTCCTCCTCAATACAGGGCATTTCACTTTTTCTTTTTCTATTTCAGGTTCTTGAAGCGTCTTTTTCTCGTCTTTCTTCTGAAAGTATGGATAATGCATGGTTTTTGTGCAGAAATGTGTAAGGACTTGTTGTTTTTCAGGCACGTTCTTTAAATGATTTTCCCGGGAAATACCGGGATCAGGGAGGTTCTTTTCGGGTATGAAAATAAGAAAATGGGCATTCGTGCCTTCCGTTATGTTCTGTATCCTTTGCTTCATGTATGCAGGAGCTTTTGCCGGCACTAGCCAGGTGGCTCCGATGGATCCTGAGTTTCTCCAACACCGAGGGCTTTCTCCAGAAGGCCTGCTGATACAGACAGCAACAAGAGCAGGCCGAATGCCGACGGGATATGTTCCTTCTCCTCTGGACCTTTCACATGTAAAGCCTCCGAGAACGATCACTGCGGCGGAAACTGACAGTGC
>JAAYJB010000282.1 GCA_012523155.1 Synergistaceae bacterium
CTCGTGAGCCTTGATACGGGCGAAGCTACGAGCTACCAGCTCGAAAACCTTCAGGAACGGGGCACGCTCTTCATCTCCCCCATGGACAAGATCTACACCGGAATGATCGTGGGCGAAAACTCCAGACCCAGCGACATGCCCTGCAACCCTACCAAGCGGAAGCAGGCCACCAACCACAGGTCGTCCACCAAGGACTTCACCGTGAAACTTGACGTTCCCAGGAAGATGACCCTCGAGAAGGCCCTCGAATGGATCGCCGAGGACGAACTCGTGGAAGTAACTCCGAAATCCATCCGCCTGAGGAAGAGCATCCTCGACGACGGAGAGCGGAGAAAAGCCGCGAAAAAACTTTCGGCGTGACCTTTTCGGCCGTGTCCTGGAGGACACGGCCTTTTTTTCCCCGGAAAAAGGGATACAATATCATGGAACGATCTTATTTCCCGGGAGGAATTCACCGTGATCCTGGCTCTCATTCTTGGATGGGCCGTCCTGTACGCAGACAGAACAGCCCTGTATCCTCTTCTCTCCGTAATAGCCGACAGCCTCGGCATATCGTCCGCCAGTGCAGGGGCCATAACCAGCGCGTATTTCCTGCTGTACGTTTTGCCCCAGATCCCAAGCGGCTTCGCAGCGGACAGGTGGGGGGCAAAGCGCGTCCTCATATCCATGTTCGCCCTCTCGGGTCTCGGCATCCTCGGGTTCGGCCTCTTCGGAACGTCCTTTCCGCTCCTTCTGTTCTTCTCGGCCCTCCACGGCTTCGGAGCCTCTGCCTACTACCCCTGTTGCTTCGGCACCATGCTCTCCACCGTACCCCCTGAAAAACGGGGACTCAGCTCAGGACTCATAGGCATCGGCATGGCGGTGGGCACCATCGGGGGAATGGCGGTCAGCGGCCCCCTCTACCAGTTCTTCGGCAGCTACAGGATCCCCTTCATTCTCCTGGCCGTTCCATCAGTTCTCGTGATCCTCATGTTCGTGAAATACCTACCGGACGTCCGGAACGACGTATCCCCGTCCCTTGCGGCCTACGGCAGGCTCTTCCGGGACAGGGACATCTGGAAGATCAACATCGCCACGTTCACGTCCCTCTACGGATTCTGGGCCGCCGCAACCTGGGGGCCCACATTTCTCCAGGCGGAGAGAGGATTCTCCCTCGCGCAGTCCGGTCTCTACACCGGTCTCATAGCCCTCACGGCCCTTCCGGGGGGCATTCTCTGGGGACGGCTTTCCGACCGGTTCGGCAGGAAACGGACCGCCCTCTTCGTCCTCCCGGCCAGTGCCGCAGGCCTCTTTCTGCTCACAAGGGCCCAGGGAACACCGGCCATCATGGCCACGCTGCTCCTCTTCGGGCTCTTCAGCAATACGGCCTTCACCCCCATCGCCATCTCCTGGGTGGGAGACATCGTCAGCAGGAGGCACCCCGGCTCAATGGGTGCGGCCGTAGGTTTCTTCAACGGGTCAGTCATGTCATCCGCAGTCCTGGCGCCCCTCCTGTCCGGGTTCCTCAGGGACGTAACGGGCTCCCTTGTCCCGGCCATAATCGCCGGCGTCGTGCTCATGATTGCCGGCACTGTCCTGCTCCTGTTCACTCCCGGCAGGGCAGGAAACGAATAGGAAAGGAGGAAGCTGTCATGGCACATATCACCGTATTCGGAGGAGGAAGCTGGGGAACGGCCCTCGCCGCATCGGCGGCCTCTTCCGGACACTCGGTCCGCATCTGGTGCCGGAGGGAGGAACAGGCCAGGGAGATCACCGGGTCCCTTCGGAACCCCGACTACCTCCCGGATATCTCCCTTCCGAAGGGAATAAGCGCCACGTCCGACATGGAAGAAGCCGCTCTCTTCTCCCATTACTGGATCCTCGCACTGCCCACCCAGACCCTGAGGGAAGTGCTGCCGCATATAACGGCCTTCTGTAC
>JAAYJB010000040.1 GCA_012523155.1 Synergistaceae bacterium
ACTTCGTCGCTGCGGATGAGAGTCCAGCCGAGGACGGATGATCGAAGCCGCGCATCGATGCGTTCTTTTCGCGTCCTGGCCTCCGATTCAGTCATTGCCACACCCCTTCGTCTTTGTGTGCTATAGAAAAATCGTCACCTTGCGGCCAAATGCCATGTTTTTCCTCTTTTTTAAACATATTTGAACAAACCTGTTGTGTTGATT
The DNA here is from genome assembly GCA_012523155.1 of Synergistaceae bacterium. Taxonomy (GTDB): domain Bacteria; phylum Synergistota; class Synergistia; order Synergistales; family Aminobacteriaceae; genus Aminivibrio. Next base: position 205 of record JAAYJB010000040.1, read on the forward strand.
ATATGATAAAAACCACAAATATAATACTTTTTTTGATGCGAACATGAACATGCCCCTTCTCCGGATTATTCCGGGGATACTCCGGCACGGGTACAGACTTCTTGACTCCGCTCCGGTTTGATTTACGATAATAAACCGGAGGTGGTGCAATGGTGAGGATTACGGTTCGGGTGTCCGGGGAAGAAGCAAAGCTGATCAGGCAGTACGCCGACATGGCAGGTATGACGGTGTCCGTGTTCATCCGCCGGGCAGTGCTGGACCGGATCGGGAACGAGCACGCCCGGCCCCTCCTTTCGCAGTACCTGGAGACGGCCGGGCGGGGTGATTTCATTCCCTACGATGAGGCGCGAAAAGACTGGGAGCTCGAATGAGCCTCTGACCGGCGGCTACTCTAAAAACTCAACTTTTCCGGTGCTGACGTCGTACATGGCGCCGACCATACCGTGGTGGGATCCTGCTTCTCTTTCGGAAAATTTGGCTCGACATGCCGGGCACTAAAAGATGTCCGGGGTGAAACTCCAAGGGCGTCCTTCAGCTCAAAGCCCGTCATTTTCCCCCGGTTTGTTCTTTGCATGTCCTCCGTTCCGGATGCAAAGCACGAGCTTTCCCAGGGGAAGGGATGATGTTCCCTCCAGATTGAGAACAGCCTGGGCGTATTTTGTGTCCAGACGCTCGAGAGTATCTTCCGTGCGAAAATCCCGGGCACCCACATATTCCGAGACTGCCGTGACCCTGCCGGAACCGGCTGTTCCACCTGTATCAGCATCCTGGACCAGGAAGAGGTCGCCGACCCGCACCCTGTCCAGCCAGAAGACCTCCACGAAAAGGCACACCTGTTTTTCCGGCCTGCCTATGACGATTCTGCGATAATCCTGAGGGATTATCTGCTCGCCCACGCGCAGGTCAAATTTGTACAGGTGCCCCTGAATGGGTGAGCGAAGCGTCAGTGCGTCCAGCTCCCGTCTTCTCAGTTCGGCCTCGGCACGAGCGGTCGCGATCTGCCGACGCAGCAGCTCGGCCTCAAGGGATTTCTGGCTGTATTCGAGGACCGCCTGGGACCGTGCAGTGGCGATCTGACTCCGAACGACCTCCGCCTCCAGAAGCCTCTGGGAATATTCGACCTGGGCGACGGCCTCCTTTTGGGACAAGGGTTTATACCGTCTCACCAAATCGTTGACAAGATCCAGCCGGGCCTCCAGTTCCCTCACCCGCAGCGCCGCCCCCTCAAGAACCTGCTGCCCGGCAGCTCTGCCGGGTAGGGGCATTCTCCTCTTCAGTTCATCGTTGAGGATATCGAGCTGCCCTTCCAGTTCCTTTACCCTCGACAGGGGCACTTCCATAGCCTGCCGTTCAACAGCCTGCTCAAGTTCACACAGTTCCTGTCCGGCCGCCACCGTTTGCCCTTCCTTCACGAAAATCTTCTCGACCCTGCGGGCTTGCTGGGGGGCGACGAAAACCTCCCGGCCGAGTGGTTCGACAAGGCCGTACAAACGTACAGGGGCTGTGTCGAGCATCGGAGTCCGGCTGGGAATGGGGGGTGCGGATGCCCGTTTCAGGGATGCCTGTATGTAGAACAAGCCGATCACTCCGGCAAGAAGAAGGAAAAGGAACAATAAAACCGCCCGAATTCTTCTCATGTGTCAATCTTCCCCTCTGCGTAACGTTCGGAAGTATCGGAGGCGATTCTTCCGTTCTCGATCTTGATCAGGCGGTCGGAGTAGGGGAACACCCGTGCATCGTGTGAGACGACGAGAACGATTCTCCTTTCCTCCACGGCAATGCGCTTGAGGATCGTCATGACCGCCTGGCCGCTCTCCGCATCCAGGGCCGATGTTGGTTCGTCGCAAAGCAGAATGGCGGGATCTTTGATCAGGGCCCGGGCTATTGAAGCCCGCTGTTTCATTCCGCCGGAAAGAAGCCTGGGCTGCATGTGCGCCGTTTCACCCAGTCCCAGGGAGTCGAGGAGTTCCTTCGCCCTGGTGACTGCGTTCCGGGGAAGTCGGGCACCCTGGACTGCAAAGGCCAGAGCGATGTTCTCCATGACGCTCAGCCCCTCGATGAGCATGGGCTGCTGGAAAACGAAGCCGTATTTCCTCAGCCGAAGTCCGGCGGTTTCATCGTCGGAGATGGCGGTCACGTCCCGTCCCTCCAAAGAGAGCACTCCTTCCGTGGGACGCAATACAAGACCCATGATGGAGAGCAGGGTGGTCTTGCCGCTTCCTGACGGCCCGGAAATCACCACGAGCTCGCCCGGATCGAATTCCAGGCTGGTCGGGAAGAGCACCCGCCGAATCTGGCGGCCGTCGGAGAAATCACGAGCGATGTTTTCGAGCTTGAGGACGCTCAATGGTCGCCTCCTGCAATGGAGTGGATTTTCAATGGAACACCGAGGCCGGCTCCGCTTTGAGGGCCACATGGAGCGCCACCAGCGAACCCGCCAGGCTGACGAGAAGAGCCCCCGCCGCGAGGATGGGGGCCACCTCCGCAGGGAAGTAGCTTGGTATGGAGGAGCCGCTGGTCGCGTTGAGCAGGGCTGCGAGCAACAGGAAACCAATGAACAGTCCCATGCAGGTAATGATGAGTACTTCGCTGAAGACCACCACGGCAACGTCCCGGCGTCTTCCTCCAATGGCCCGCATGACCGCGAAGTCCCGCGCACGGCCCAGCACGCTTGTGTACATGGTCAACGAAATAATGACGATGCCTATGAGCACGGCAATGGCTGTGGAAAAACCGAAACTGCCACCTATTCCGGTGTTGATGAAATAGTACCGTCGTGTCAATCGGGAAAGTTCGTCCGTGGTGTACACAGTATGGAGGGGCATAGCGGCCTGAAGGCTCTCCAGGGCGGCCTCCCTGACGGCGCCGGGCCTGAACCGGACCAGAACGGCCGAATACCGTCCGGGAGGTGTTCGGGAAATTTCCTTGACCTTTTCGAGGGGAGCGAAGACGAGGGTTCCCTGAAAACCCCGCGCTCCTTTAGTGACCGCTCCCACCCGGACCCGCCTTCCCCCGATTTCGGTCACCTCGCCCAGGGCCGGATTGCCCAGTTTCGCCAGATCCAGCCGGTCCACGGTCACCGATTCGAAGTCGAGCAATCCCCGTTCGTCCGCCTCCTCATACTCCCACGGTCCTCCCGACAGGCGAGGGCGCCGGACTCCGACGACTCGAACAGACTCAGATGAGCCCCCGGAGGTTTTGAACAACCCGTTGCCTATCAGCACCGGCTCGGCCCACTCCACATCCTCAAGCCCCATGGCCCGGTCCATGAAGCGGCCGGAAACCAGATCCCCTGCGTCGGCGTTGCGCACATGGGGGCTCATTATCCAGGCATCCGCACCGCTGTGGTCCACAAGGACCGACATGTAGTTCAGCAGACCGAAAAGGATCGACAGCTGCTGCCCCACCAGAAAGACAATGGCCACCACGCCGAGGAGCGCCCCCGCCGTGGAGGAACGATCATGAACGACCATTCGGAAGGCGGTGAGGCTACGCATGAAGACACCCCCCGGAAGCCAGGCGAAATCCCTCGTCAAAATCATCGGCGACACAGGCTCCCCTGCTTTCGAGCAGGTCCCTGGCAGCCGAAGCGCCTCTCCCGCCCAAAATGATCCGGCAGTCGGGAAATTCGGGCCGAACCCTGGCGATCACATCCAGTACCCCTTCGAGCACGGAGAGCATGGTGAAGGTGAGAAAAAGGACGTCCGGACGAAGGAAGGCGACGGCCCGGGTTATCTGAGCCGCTGGAAGGCTCCCTCCGAGATTCTTCGCACTCCACCCCCGGAAGATCAAATGGGCGGCCAGCGCCAGCGGAATCAGGTCATGTTTGTCCTCCGGAGCGCAGGAAACCAGGGCTACCCTACCTTGCTCCCCGGGCTCAGGAGCAGTGGCGGTCAACCCTGCAATGAGAGTTCGAATGGTTTCGGTGGCCAGATGTTCCTGGAAGATTTCCAGTTCGTCCAGCTCCCAAAGCCGCCCTATCTCGGCCATGGCTGGAAGAAGCACGTCGGCCGCCAGGCGGTCTTGGGGGAACCGGTCTGAAGGAAGCCGGGAAAGGATGTTCCTGGCACCTTCCAGGTCGCCCCTGACGATATGTTCCACAAGTGCGGGATCGGCCTTCCTGGGAGCGGGCGTACCGGATGCCCTCTTTTCGACCGGTTGGTCCAGATGCTCCCTCACGTACTGCAGGGGGCGGGCGAGCTCATTGCACTCGGGTTCCTTGAGCAGACTCAGGATCGCCATGATCCAGCTGTCCAAAAGGAGGGCAAAGGCATCTCGGCGGGACCCCCGCGCGGCGAAGACCCCGGCAAACCATTCACACTCCCGCAACAGGGCTGAAAAGAGCCCGAACTTGTACACCACGGCCATCAGCCGCCCGAACTCCCCGGCGTAATGAAGCAGCTGCTGTTCTTCCCTCTCCAGGTCGGGCCTCCGATGGTAACGCCACTCAAGCTCAAGACGCTTCAGAACAAGGGCCGAAAGAGGGGCCAATTCGGAGGAGAAAAGCCGCGAAGCCGATTCGGATACAGTGATATCCATTCCTTACCCCCCTTTCGTGCGGTTGCCCCCTGCGAGCGGCCGTCGCAGGAATAGAGACGGTGGCAGCATAGAGTTCACGGGGGAACAATGCCAATAACGTGATCCTGTTACACATTTGCTCAACATTTTTCAAACGCTTGAATTCGAGAATATTTAACAGTCCCCGGGTTTTTCCCGGGATTTCCGGCACAAAGAGCATTTTATTCATATTACAGTCTGTGAGGCCCTTCAGTCAACGTATAACTATCCTGAGGGTCGTCGGATCATTTTCTCTCCACTGCTTCCTAGATACTGCTGTCAAAGGTCACACCCGTCTGCCTGCAATAGCCACCGGTTTTACAGGGATGTCTGCGGGCTTTCCGGCCTGAATTTTCTCATTGTTCTCCTGTAATTCCCCCCCTTTTTTTTCCATGCAAACCTTTCGAAAGTGTTGAAAATGGCGAGGATAACGGCTCAGGTGTCCGGGGAAGAAGCGAAGCTGATCAGGCAGTACGCAAAAACCTATGATGACTGCAACTGCGGTTTCAATTCGCAGAACCCCTGAAAGCATTGGTGTTCTCTGTTTCGTAGAGGCATACGACAGATATCTGAGACTACCCCATCTTGAGGCCACATTTTGTGACCTCAAGATTTCCAGTTCAGCTCCGGAAAGCTGAAACATAAATCCGGGAGGGAATCTATCGCTGTTCCGCGTGACCGCTTGATTCAATACTTTCCTTTGCAATCCTCCGTTAGTTCCGGGTCAAGTATGACGGAGAGTTCTTCAGAAAAAGACAGATGAAAGTTCCGTTGCAAGAAATTTCGCTTTCAACAGAGCTTGTTTCTCCACCTCGGGAAGATTGAATGAAACTCAGGAAAGAGAAAGGGCAGTCAGCTGATGAAAAGTCAGAATCCACGAAGAACTCAACAGGTAGTTGAAACCCCTTGACGATAACAGGATATGATTTACAATGTAAATCATATGGAGGTGGCGAAATGGCTACTATTACGCTTCGAATGTCTGAAGAAGACACCAAACTGATCAGAAAGTATGCGGAAATGACTGGAACAACTGTGTCTCAGTTTGTCCGCCAGGCGGCTTTGGACCGGATCGAGAACGAGTATGACCGATCCGCCCTTACGCGGTACCTTGAAGTCGCCGAGAGGGGAGATTTCATTCCCTATGGGGAGGCACGCAAAGACTGGGAATTAGAATGACAGGCTATCGGGTGGAAATCGACCGGGCTCTTTCGCGCCGGATAAAAAAGCTGGATAGACACGTTCGGGAGCTGTTGGACAGGTACATAACCACCCATCTTGAAGGTACGACGGAACCACGAAGGTTCGGCCGCCCTCTAGCAGGAAACTTGCATGGTTTATGGCGCTACAGGATCGGTGACTGGAGGCTGATAGTGCAGATCATTGACGACCGGGTGCTTATCCTGGCTCTTGAATTCGACCGGAGAGATGCTGTGTATAAACAATGACGCCGCCCTTCCTCGGATTGTTACAGGAAAACTCCTGCAAGACCGTGTCCTTCATGACTCCGAGGCCCTCACCTGCGGGGATGCTCCCTCCAATTCGCGTCCAGCTTCATCCGCCGGGCGGTGCTGGACCGGATCGGGGACGAACACGCCCGGCCCCTCCTTTCGCAGTACCTGGAGACGGCCGGGCGGGGTGATTTCATTCACTACAATGAGGCGCGAAAAGACTGGGAGCTCGAATGAGCCTCTGACCGGCGGCTACTCTAAAAACTCAACTTTTCCGGTGCTGACGTCGTACATGGCGCCGACCATTCCGATCTCACCCTTGTCGAGCATCCCGCGCAGCACAACGCTTCTGTCGCGAAGCTTCTCCATGGTCAGCTCCACATTCTTTTCCGCAACGGCCTGGACGAATTCTTTGTTTTTTGAACTCCTGGGCGAATAGTCGCCCTGCACGGAATTGACGGCGGGGTTGATGTTGGCCAGAGTCGCAGTGAGCAGTCCGAGCTGCGCTGAATCGCAGGCTCCTTTAACTGCGCCGCATTCCGTATGCCCCATAATCACGATCAGCCTGGCGCCGGCGACCCTGGCCGCGTATTCAAGACTGCCGAGGATGTCGTCATTGACGAAATTACCCGCCACGCGCGCTACGAAGAGGTCACCGATCCCGCGGTCGAATACGATTTCCGGCGGAACCCGGGAATCAAGGCAGCTCACAATGGCGGCGAAGGGGAACTGGCCCCCGGAAGTCTGTTTGACCTGGGCGAGAAAATCCCGCTTTTCGGCCTGTCCGCTGAGAAAGCGCTGGTTCCCCTGCTTGAGCATCTCCAGTGCCTTGCCGGATGTGATGGAGGCCTGGACTTCTTTGGTCAGTGCAGCGCCGCTGTCAGCGTGGACAGCGCCGGTCATGGCAAAAAGAACCGCCATGGCAAGCCATATTACTTTCACTCTGTTTACCTTCATGTTTTCCTCCTTGTTGGCTGCCCACTCCGCAGGTGCAGGCCCGATAGGCTGCCTCCCGCCGGAAAGGGAAATATTCTCTTTGGACTAAGAGTCCATCAGCTTCATTTCGGTGATCCAGACCTCACCACGGTCTTCGAAAATGATCCTCAAGTCTACAAAATTATCGGGAGCGGTAAAGGTTCCGGAAAAGAAGGTCCATCCATAGGAACCGGCATCCATGGAGATGGGGCGGATGTTCCACTGGGGGTCCACGGCGATGTTGACTGCTCCGCGGGATGCAAGGTTCCGTGCCGCCGCCCAGAAACTGACCGTATATCGCGCCCCCTTCCGGACGGTGATCCTCTGGCTGGTGGTACCAAAGACGTGGGGGGTTCTTCCCGAATTGTTGACCAGATACAGGGCAGTTGAGGCCGAGGAGTTGGGGGGCCGATTATCTCCCAGGTTCACGACCGTGGCCCGGGAATCGGCGTTCCGGGAGTTCCACCAGATCCCGAAATTGGAGTACTGGCCGGTGCCCCAGGCGTTTCCGCTCGTAAACTGAGCGAAATGGGGATCTCTGGCGTAGTTTCTTCCACCCCCTCCGCCGCCGGTGGAGTTTCTGTCAGGAGGATCGAATATGGCGGAGTCTCCCGGACCCCATCCGCAGTCGAAATGGGGGCACACTTCCCGGTCGTAATGGGCGTACATGCGGGTAACCGCCCTCGCAACGGAGAAGCTGTAGTTCTCCCAGGGAGTCCGGACGCCAAGGTACTGCATGACTGCGGGGGTGCCGCCCGACAGGGCCGGATCCTTGGTGAAAAAATAGCACCGGCACCACTGCAGGCCTCTGTCAGTGTCTATCTGCCGGTGCTTCCAGAGAACCTGGTAGGGCCCCTGGGGCGAACCGAACCGGTTGACGTATTCCTGGGTGCCCAGGAGAGACCAGAAGGCTTCGCCCCGTCCCATGTTCCGGCTCA